>JBGSLX010000284.1:0-7559 GCA_041740475.1 Akkermansiaceae bacterium
AAGCCGTAACCGATGAGGCCGATGCGGATTGGTTTTTTCATGCTGGGAATGAGGTGGTGGTGAGTTGGTCGCTCAAAGACGGCTTTTCGATTATCTTTCTTTCCACCCGAGGGCAAGGGGAAGCTGCGGCATTGGTTCCGCTGCTTTTCAGCACAACGATTCTTCAGCCCCCGCCCGCGTCAGGCAGCTCCCAAATGCCGTCATCGCGAAGACAAGTCCCGTCGCGTGCGGGACTCGCTGGGGCACTCCCGGCACAACTGCCTGATGAACCACTTTCCAAAAGGTGGTAGGAGATTCTCAAGTCTTCGCGCCATCCGGGAACTGACTGCCAGTGTTTGATGGATTCCAGCTTGCAGGTGGGAATTTTCTGAAACCCCTTGGCATTTTCCCGACGTGGCCGGGGCGGGAGTGGCGATTTCCGAACCCGCCCAGAAGACCAAGCCGGAAGCAGTGAGGAGGATGAGCAGGGTGGCGGAAATGAGGATTTTCCCCCAGCGGTTTCGGAGGAATTTCATGATGGTGTCTTTCCTCTCATGGCGGGAGTTCTAGCTGGCACCAACTTGGCTGGATAGCGGAGAATCGTGAAATGTAGCGCCGCTCTGCGACCGTCGTTCTTCGCTTGGGCATTTCATTCGCATCGACGGTCGCAGACCGCCGCCACAGGGCGGCGCAAGGCGCTTCAGGTTCCGCTGCCCAACACCAACGTTCCGAGACTCTTGATCGGCGCAGCGATGTTCGCGGTGAAGTCCTTCACATACTTCGAGGCATCCATCAGACCCTCTGCGGAAATCTCATACCACTTGCGGTTCGGCTTCTCGCTGGTGGCCTGTTTGATGAACATTTCCAGGTTCTCTTCGATCTCCGGGATCTTTTCTTTCTTCTCCTTCGGCAGTGCCGCGATGAGTTCTTGCACTTGCCGCGTGAGTTCTTCCAGCAGGTCCTTGCGCTCTCCCGCTGGCTGCTCGTGGATCGCATTCGTGCAATGCTTCATCACCTGGCTCACTTGGCCATGGTTGTCTCTCATGTGGATGCTGTAGTCGTCTTTCATGAATTTTGTTCTGTGGTAGAAGTCCCCTTGGACAATAATGGTGATTCCGTCTGCTCCTGCCACATTAGTTCGCGTAGGGGCCATCTCTCTGAACGATTTTTTCTTCTGTCCTTGCCGCTTGAGAATCAATTCCTCCAGTTCCTTCTGAGCGACATCGAAGCCAGCCTTCACGCTCGGATGCTTGCAGATCGGTTTCCCACCTGGCTTCAGGACCTGATATTGCGCGAGGTCCAGTCCATTTAGACTCACGTCATCCACCATGATGAGGACAAACAGGAAATCCCTTCCCAGTTTGACTAGCTTTTCCCGGCCTGCTGCCAGCTCCACATCCCGGATGAAATGTGACGCCAGAAACGGAGTGGTGAGCAGACCCACGAATACGTCCATCCGGTCCAAGGCCTCTTCGATCGCCTCCCGCCAAAGAGTGCCGGGTTCTATCTGGCCATCTTCCCATGTAGAGATGAGCCGCTTCGACATCATCACTGCCAGATTGTCCTGAAAGATCCCCTTTGCCCGCTTGTCCTTGTGAGAGTAGCTCAGGAAAACGTTCAGCGGCAGCCGCCCTCCCGTCCGTGCCTCTTCATCAGATGTCCGGTTCAGGATCACCTTGGGATCCACCTCCAGCTCTTCTCCGGTAGTGCTCAATTTCACGGCCACCGTCACCTCCTGACGCTCCGCAGCCTCCATGTCTGCTAGGTTACGGTAAACTCCTGGAAAACCTACCAGCTCGATCTCCGCCACTGGCTTGGGATCGGGAAGATCACGGTTGATCCGTTCCAGATTCCCCTGGACGATCTCCAATAGGCGCAGACGCTCCCCATCTGGCCCGAGCGCGGAGATCTCCAAGTGGTTCCGCTTCAGTCCCCGGCGCACCAGCGCACTGGCATTTCCCGCCCGCAGGACCACACCATTGCGCCAGCGAGGGCCGGTCTCACTCATCAAGTGAGTCAGCACGATGAAGCGGGGCAGCACTCCTTCCAGCAGCGGATCATAGACATAGCGCATTCGCACCACCGCTGCGTCGAGCCACTCCTCACCCACTCCATCTGGCTCGAATTTCTCCAGCGCACCCGGGATGAGCCATTTGCTCCCCGGTTTATCGACCTCCTCATCTAGCGGGAAGCACATCTCGAACCGCTCCATGAGTCGCAGGAGGAAACGCGCCTCCTCCTCAGACCTATTGCCTAATGCCTTTCTCGCTTTGCTGATCGTGATGGTGCCATCGCTACCCGGTCCGTCCTTGAATCTTAGCAGGCGATAGACACCGTCCGTCACCCAATGGGGGTCCAGCACCGATGTATCTCGCAGCCGCGGCTCATCCACAAAGTGCAGCACTGCACCGAGTTTATGGAGTAACCGCGCCAACCGCTCTTGTTCCGCAGAGTCGTTTTCATCATTCTGCACACAGATGGCGCGGAACTCCTCCAGGCTCATGTGCGGATTCTTCCTTGAGCGTTCACCATCGCAATCAACCATCACTTTCAGCCACTTCTCCGGGACCATCAGGTGAGGCGGCTCGGAATGATCGAGCGCTTCCACCGCATTCTTTAGTTCCTGCAACAGCTTCTCGCAGCCCACGCGCTTTTCACAGTTAGTTGGGGTAAAACTCCAGATCGTGGGGAAAGCTGCTAGGAGTTCCCTTCGCGGCAGATCGTAGCCGCCCTCACGCTCATCCTGTTTATTCATCGCGATGAGCACCGGAGCGCCCTTTGCATATCTCTTTAGCAGTCCCAGCCAATACTTCGCATTCTCCTCCTCTGCATCTGAGCGTGGGTCCACCACCAGGACATAGATGCAGCCCTCTGCGAGGAAAAACTGGTGCATCGCATGAGTGATCTCCTGCCCGGCGAAGTCCCAAAGCCTCACAGTGATATCTTCCCCGCCCACGCTGATGGGAAAATCAGTCAGCGCGATGCCCCGTGTTTCCTTCTCATTCGGCACGTGCCTCTGCTTCATGAAAAAGCGCCGGAAGCTCGTCTTACCCGCGCCACCCTGGCCTACCAGCATCACTTTCACTTCATTCACAGGTATTAGAGTGCCCTCTTCCCTCGCTTGAAGTTGATCGAAGTAAAAGCCGAGGATATCGCGCGGACGGCCCGGAAGGGCACCTCTACCTACCTCTTGCCAGCTGCGTCCGAGAACAGAATCAGAGATGCCCAATGCCGGATTGTTATGCAAAAACAGCATTTCCAATTCATGTAAAAGGCCGATTTCCGGCGGGAGGCTGGTGAGTTGATTGGAGTCGAGTTGAAGTGTCGTCAGTGCGGAGAGCTGGCCGATTTCCAGCGGGAGGCTGGTGAGTTGATTGGAGTTGAGTTGAAGTGTCGTCAGCGCGGTGAGCTGGCCGATTTCCGGCGGGAGGATGCTGAGGTGGTTGGAGTCGAGGTAAAGTTCCGTCAGCGCGGAGAGCTGGCCGATTTCCGGCGGGAGGCTGGTGAGGTGGTTGAATTGGAGCCAGAGTCCCCTCAACGTGGAGAGTTGGCCGATTTCCGGCGGGAGTTTGGTGAGTTGGTTGCTGACGAGGGTCAGGTCCGTCAGCGCGGAGAGCTGGCCAATTTCCGGCGGGAGGCTGATAAGCTGGTTTAAGTGGAGCCAGAATCGCGTCAGTTCGGAGAGCTGCCCGATCTCCGGCGGAAGATTTTTGAGTCGGTTGTTGTGGAGGTTAAGGTCCTCCAGCGCGGAGAGCTGGCCGATTTCCGGCGGCAGGCTAGTGAGTTCGTTGGCGGAGAGGTAAAGTCCCGTCAGCGTGAAGAGCTGGCCTATTTCCGGCGGGAGGCTGCTGAGTCCAAGTTCGCTGAGATTGAGAACCGTGCCTTTCTCCAGGCGGCAGGCCTCGATTTTTTCCAAGGCTATTTCATAAGCTTTCCGTTGCTCAGGTGTCATGGCGGGAGTGGGCATGGCGGTGACTGGTGTGGGGAGTGGCTCCCGGCAGTGGGATTTCCTGCCCGGACTCTACACAAAGGCAGGGGTGGGGCGGCGAGGGAATTGCCGATGAAAAGTGTGATGTGATAGCTCGATTTCCGGCGAGGGGTGTCACTGAACGCGCCAGGCACGCAGGGAGCGGCGGACTCCGATCCGCCGTGGCCAATGGGAGGTCGAAGATCCTGAGCTGAAGCGCGTTTCCTTCGGCGTTTCATTGGCGGGGGCGATTCGGAGATCGCCCTTCCTTGCGTCGGTCCGGCATTTTCATTGGCTGACTTTGGCGGTGCGCGCTTTTTCCCGGTGAGAGCGTGCTTTCTATCAGCGAGGGCGCGGTTTTTCCGTGTGGTGCGCGCTTTTTATCGGTGGGTGCGGGGTTTTTGCGGGCGAGTGCGGGGTTTCTCGGAGTGAGTGCGGGGTTTTTCCTCCCGGTGCGGGGTTTTCCCCGGCGGGTGCGCGGTGATGGGCGGCGGGTGCGGGATTTTTCTGAGAGAGTGGGGGAATCCCGGAGAGGGTTACGAAATTCTTGATTTAGCAGAATTGACTCTGGCGGTGGATCTGATTGCGTCTAGCCGATTCAAATCAACAAAACATTATGAACAACCAAGTTATCCGCAACGATTACGACGCATTTGATCGCATGAAGGGCTTCGGGGCGAAGCATGGCCGCCACTTCGCCGCGGGCTCGCGGGGGGAGCGACTCTTCGCCGGCATCTCCACGGTGGTAGCGACCATGGAAGAGCACGGGGTGAAAAAACTCTCCGGCTCGGCCGCCTACCACGGTGGCACGGATGCCCGGACCCTTGCGCGGGAGCTGGTGCGCGAGGATCTGCGGGCCATACGGGACACGGCGGAAGCGATTTCCGAGGCGGATGATCTGCCAGAATTCGAGGAGCAATTCCGCCTACCACGCTCGGGCTCCGCCACGCTGCTGCTGGCGAAGGCGAAGGCATTCCTGAAGGACGCCGCGCCGCACGAGGCGTTGTTCATTGAGTTCGAGCTGCCTGCGGATTTCCTGGAAGACCTGGTGGCGGACATCGCCCTGCTGGAAAAGGCCAAGGACGACAAGGACGCGGGACTGTCCGAGCAGGTGGCTGGCACGGCGGAACTCTCAGCGGCGGCGCTGGCGGGCATCAAGCTCCGCAAGCAGCTTCTGCCCATCGTGCGGAACAAATTCCGCAGCCAGCCGGGCATCCTCGCGGAGTGGGAAACGGCCAGCCACATCGTGCGCCCAGATAAGAAAGCGGGCGAGGAGAAGACGAAACCGGTGATCTGATGGGAAAGAGATGATTCTTCAAAAAAGCAGAGTTCACACGGGGTGGACTCTGCTGCTAGATCGGCGGGAACGAATTCGCTCGTGCCGGCTGGAGTGCCGCTAGTCTCCGGAGCGATCAAGATAGAAGCGGACAATTCTATCTGCGAGATCGAATGGAGTCTGCGGTAGGCTTTTGTTGAGAACGAGGCTTAGAGTGAATGGCCCGCCAGCCAGAGCTGGATAGTGCAGGGCGTAAGTCGTGTAGCCCGGCCCACCTCCACCGTGGCCGTAAGCGTCGCCAAGTGGATGCTCGCGGAAATGCATGATTCCGAGTCCGTAGGCGGGAATGGATGCGACGGGCGGAGTCTTCAGCACATCCACCGTTTCCATCATCTTCCCAAGTGAATTCCGCGAAACGATCTTCCCTGCGAATAGGGCATCCAGAAAGCGCGCGACATCGGAGACGGTGGAGATCAGGCACCCAGTGATGATCCATCCGGGATGATAGAGTTCCCGGAAGTCCCCCATGAATCCGGGAGCCTCGCCTTCCAGCAGCTTTCTTTCCACGTCCGCCGCTAGGAACGGGAGGGTATCTTTCAAATCCAGTCCAGCGAGGATCTCGTCCTGGAGGTAATCGTAGAAATTCTTCCCCGATACGGATTCTATCACTTTCCTCAGGAACCCATAAGCTGGATTCGAATAGGCCCAGCCCAGACCCGGCTCGAACAGCGGCGTGCCGGCAAGACCCACTTCCATCAGCTTTTCTTCGCTCCACGGCTCCGCAGGATGACTGGCAACGGCAGCCTGATACTCGCTAGAGGAAAAATAGTCCGAGACCCCGCCCGTATGGTTCAGCAAGCGGCGGATGGTGATACCGGAAGGAATCGAGGCGTTTGGAATGAAGCGATGAAGTGGCGCATCGAGAAAATCCCCATGCGTCTCGCAGAGCTTTAGAATGGCAGCAGCGGTGAAGATTTTGGTAATGCTATAAATATAAAAAGGCGCACCATGGTCCGCCGTCGTGATGGAACCTGCAGAGAACGTGCTTACCACTCCATTGATTGAGATCGCGGCCAACGCGCCTTGGCAACCTAGCTCTTCAGTTGCTGCTTGGAGGAGGTGGGTGATGTCAGAAGCCATAGCGATGATGAGAGACTAACAGTATTGTTTTGTCAGAGCAGCGGTTGTCTGGTCTATTCTAAGGTCTGCGCAAGGACGTGGAGGATGCAGACGGGGATGGCAGCGATCAATGATGACAAGAATCGCAGAGTTTCGCGACCGTGTCGAAGAGGGAGCTGGAGAGGAGTTGGATGCGGAGATCAATGGGGGCTAGCAGTCCGTCGTTCATCAGGATGATGTTGCCGCGATGGGTGTCTGAGATGACGACGCGCCGCTCGCAGTCGAAGAATGCGACGTTGCCATGGATGATGAAACGCCGCCAGCCTGAGGAGGTGAAGAAGTGCTGGATTTCCTCTTCCGTGGCCGGTGTCCCGGCGATGGCGGATTGCTGAATGAGGAGTCGCAAGCCAGAATCGGTCGGGAGAACACCAAGAAATCGAACATCGTCGCCAAACAGTTCGTTGTGGAGTGACCAACGTTCCAGATAGGCGATGGGAGAGGCTTTGGGTTCTTCACCAGGGCGGTGAATGACGAGCATGCCGAAAAAGTCGGGCCAAGTGGCCTTGAGAAAGGCGTCATTCTTGGCGAGATACCAGACTTGGTGCTCGTTTCCTTCCTCGTCCGGCGGGCGGGTCAGTTCGTCTGGCGGGGCTTGGAGGAAGAGTGATTCTTCTTCGGCGAATTGGTGGAAGATTCCAAGCTCCTCTCGGTAATAGGTAGAACCGCCCTGAAGGCGCGAAGCTGCTTCGCAGCGGCTTCGGAGCCTTTCAACAAGTGCTTGGAGCGGGATTCCCGCAGCAGTTCGGCTTGGTTCATAGTCCGACACTAAAGGGAATGGGGAGCTGGATCAATGAGAAAGGTCGATGGACTGCGGCGCTGGCGATCCATGAAAGCGACAGGAATGTCGCTTCTCCTTATTCGAGAATCTGGGCGAGGACGTAGGGGAGGATGCCGCCGGCGCGGTAGTAATCTTTTTCCACCGGGGTGTCGATGCGGACGATGACGGGAATGTCGAAGCTCGCGCCGCTGGCAGGATGCACCTTGAGGGTGGCTTGCTGCATGGGCTTGAGGTCGTTCGAGATGCCGGTGAGGTCGAAGGTGGCGTCGGCGAGGCCTTTGACTTTTTCGTAGTCGTCCTTGTTGACGAAGTTGCAGGGGAGGACTCCCATGCCGACGAGGTTGCTGCGGTGGATGCGCTCGAAGGACTTGGTGATGACG
>JBGSLX010000285.1:0-10200 GCA_041740475.1 Akkermansiaceae bacterium
CGCCCGCACCATCATTCACGTGCCCCGGCGTTTCGTCGCGAACGAATGGGGTGGCACCGAGACTGTCGTGCTTGAAATTTCCAAGCAGCAACGCGCCGCGGGGCTCAATCCCCACATCATCACCTCCATGGCGCTGGCGGATCGGAGCCACGATGAAATCGCAGGCATCCCGGTGGATCGCTATCCGCATCTCTACCCGTTTTTCGGCCTCAGTGCCGCCGACCGTGCAGCGATGGATAAAAAAGGCGGTAACCTGCTTTCTCTCTCGCTTTTGCGCGCTCTCATCCGCGAGCCGGACGTCCGCATCTATCATGCTCACGCGCTCAAACGCCTTGGCGGCTCGGTCCGCACCGCTGCACGCTGGCGGAAAAAACCCTATGTCGTCTCGCTCCACGGCGGCATCTTCGACGTGCCCGCTGCGGAACTCAGTGATCTGACCAAACCGATCCAGGGCAAACTCGAATGGGGCAAGCCTTTCGGCGCACTACTCGGTGCCCGCAAGGTGCTGGAAGACGCCGACCACGTGATCTGCGTGGGCGATAGCGAAGCGCAAAAAGCGAAAGCCACATTACCCCATTCCCGCGTCAGTTATCTTCCCAACGGTGTGGACTGCCAGCGTTTCACCATAGGCGATGGACGCCGCTTTCGCGAGCACTTCGGCATCGCGTCAGACGCGTTTCTAGTGGTCAACATCAGCCGTATCGATTCCCAGAAGAACCAACTCGGTCTGCTCGAAGGGTTCGCCCGTTTCCTCGCCACGACTCCCGGCGCGCGCCTCGTGATGATCGGTCCAGAAACCCAACCGGCCTACGGTGACAAACTCCGCGCCTTCATTTCCGCGAACCATCTCGCCGAATCCGCGACCCTCATCCCCGGTCTGAGCAACGAAAGTGGCTTGCTCATTGACGCCTATCATGCGGCGGACGCTTTCGTACTTTCCTCGCGCCATGAACCGTTTGGTATTGTGGTCTTGGAAGCATGGTGCGCTAGCCGGGCCGTCGTCGTCAGCCGTGTCGGCGGCTTGCAGACGCTGGTGCGTGATGGTGAGACCGGCTTCTTCTTCGATCCCGATTCGCCGGATGCGGCCACCCAACTCGCCGCGCATCTCACCGCCCTGCACCGTGATCCATCGCTGCGCGAGAGGGTAGGGGAGGCCGGTCGTACCGAGGCCGCCGCTCATTATGACTGGACCCGTATTGGCGCACGGCTTGAGGATATCTATCAACTCGCAGAGGAAAGCGCCGCCTGCCGCTGGCACAGCACCGGAAGAAAGGAGGGCACATGAATGTTCTCCGTTTCACCCGAGACGGCAGCGATGCACTGGAGTCCCTGATCGGGGAAATCTGCGCGGAAATCGGCCGCGAAGTTTCCCGCATCGTCCCGGCGCACAAATTTCAGGCATTGTTGTTAGGCGGTGGCTATGGCCGCGGTGAGGGCGGCGTGCTTGCCACTCCTGACGGAGACGCGCCTTACAATGACCTCGAATTCTTCCTACTCATCAGCGGTCATCCACGCCTCAACGAGCGTCGTTACGGCGCGGCCATCCATGCTCTGGAACAACGCATGACGGAGAAAATCGGTATCGAGGTGGAGTTCAAGATTCTCTCCTTGGAAAGCCTAGCCTCTAGCCCCACGACGATGTTCTACTACGATCTCGTCTGCGGCCACCGGGTCACCGTCGGTCCGGAGTCCGTGCTTGCCGGGTGCTCCCACCATGCCGATCCAGCACGAATCCCGGCGCATGAGGCCACGCGGCTGATGATGAACCGCTGCTCCAGTCTCTTGTTTGCGGCGGAGCGTCTGAGTCGGAGTGCTTTCACCAGAGAGGATCTGGATTTCACCGCCCGCAACATCGCCAAGGCTCAGCTCGCGCTTGGCGATGTCGTTCTAACGTCGCTTGGAAAATATCATTGGAGCTGCATCCAGCGCCACCAACTACTCTCCGCCATCAACGAACCCGCGCTGCCGATGTCGGACTTGCTTGCGTTCCATAAAGACGGTGTCGCCTTCAAACTCCGCCCTTGCCCCGACAGCTCGACGCGGGATGAATTGCAGGAACTTCACCGGTTTGTCAGCCAGTCCGCCTGGGCCGTGTGGATGTGGCATGAGCGCAAACGCCTCGGTATTTCCACTTCGTCGCCTGCCGTGTATGCCCATGGCGGAAACAAATGCCCTGAGACGTCCGCAGTGAAAAACCTGCTGGTTCGTCTCCGTGCCTTTGGCGCGAAAGGGCTCTTGTCATTCCGCTACCCGCGCGAAGGACTGCTGAACTCCCTTTCACTGCTACTCTGGGCACCGGACCTCGTGCCCGCTAATCTCGGCTGGCTATCTCGCCAACTCGTCTCGCCCGTCGCCAACCGGCAGGAAGCCATCGCCGCCTACGAGAGGCTCTGGCATCGCTTTAACTGAACTTTATGAAACTTCTGGTCATCTATCCCTACGCGCCATGGCCGCTCGACCGCGGGACCTATCAACGGACGTTTCATTTGCTCAAAGCTCTGGCTTTGCAGCATGAAGTGGACTTCGTCGCGCTTACGGACGAGCAGGACGACCTTGAGGAAAAGCGCGCCGTGTTTTCCGCATTCTGCCGTGAAGTCGAGTTCATCCCCTTCGCCCATCCGCCATGGCAGAAGTTGTTTCCAGAACGTCTGCTCAATCCGCTGCCCAGCAATGTGCAACACTGGCAGAGCCCCGCGATTACCGAGGTGATCGACCGCCGCTTGAAGCCCGGACAATATGATTTGGTCCACATCTGCGATCTCGTGATGATGCCATATGTGCTGCCACACAAGTCACACACACCCTTCGTCGTGGACCGCAGTCGTGTGGATTTGCAATTCCAACTCATGCAATACCGAACGCTTCGCTCCTCGGTCCGCGAGCGTTTGTTGTGTTGGGAGGGTTTTGCGAAATTGTGGTGTTATGAACGCAAACTCGCCCGCGAAGCTTTGTTAGAAGTTGTCTGTGGTCCGGATGACGAGGTGTTTCTCCATCAACGCGTGGATTCGAATGCGCCAGTCTTGGTCGTGGCGAATGGTGTCGATCTCAACTACTTTCACCCGTCCTCCGCTCCCGACCTGCGGGCTGCTGAGCCCACAGTGATTTTTTGCGGTGCGATGGATTACAGTCCGAATGTTGATGCGCTGCGTTGGTTCTTTGAAAGCATCCATGAAAAACTGCTTAAGCTGTGTCCTGCCATACGGATTCTCATCGTCGGCAAGAGTCCCATCGCGGAAGTGCAGGCCTACGCCTCTCGGACAGGCGTCACGGTGACCGGCGGGGTACCGGACGTCCGCCCTTACTACAAACGTGCCTGGTTGCAGATGGTGCCGCTCCGCATCGGCGGCGGCACACGCCTGAAAATTGTCGAGTCGCTCGCCATCGGCACACCTGTGGTTTCCACCACCATCGGTGCGCAAGGGTTGGAGCTGAAACACGGTGAAAACATCCTGCTCGCGGATGATCCGGACTCCTTCGCTGGTGAAATTTCACGGGCTCTATCCGATCCCACTCTGCTCAAGCGCATCGAGGAAAACGGTATCGCGACCGCCAACGAGCGATTCGGCTGGCCGGCCATCGGCGCGCGTCTCGCCCATCACTACGACACCCTCATTTCGAAACCCCGATGAATCCACTTCCCAATGCGGTCACTGTTGTCATGCGCAGCTTCAACGAGGCATGGGCCATCGGCGAGACGATCAATCAACTCTTCCACCAAGATTTCGACGGCGTAATCGAGCTCATCGTCATCGACTCCGGATCCAGCGATAGTTCCATCGACATCATCCATCAATCCGGCCGCGCGCGTCTCATCCAGATCCCGCTCGGCACCTATGTTCCCGGCGTCGTGCTCAACCAAGGTGCACGTGAAGCAGCGCATGACTGGATCGTCTATCTGAACGCCGATGCCACTCCGGTCGGACGAGACTGGTTGGTCAATCTGCTGAAATGCTGCGTGGAGAACCCGAAATTCGGAGCCGCGTTTTCCCGACAGATTCCAAGGCCGGATTGTCAGGCGGTTTTCGCCCACGACTACGACCGCTGCTTCGGTCCCGAGCGGGAATCGAAGGACTGGGACCACTTTTTCAGCATGGTCAGCTCGGTCACCCACCGCTCGGTGCTCGACAAGGTGCCCATCCGCGAAGACCTGCAATACGCCGAGGACGATGAATGGACCCGGCGTCTAGTGAAAAGCGGGTATGAGATCCCTTACGCCATCGATTCGGTCGTTATGCACTCCCACAATTACACGCTGCGCCAGTCCTACAAGCGGTCCTTCGGCGATGCCAAGGCGATGGCTGCAACCAGCACGGTGCTTCCGCGCAATGTGAACTATCATTACTTTGTCGGCCTCGGCTTGCTCAAAGACTCCATCCGCGATGCGAAGTGGTGCCTGAAGAACGGCCATATCGCCGGCATTCCTCACGCGGTGGCGGTGCGTCTCGCGCAACGCCTCGGTCGCCGCGACGGACACCACGCCGGCTGGAAATTCTATCATCGCGTCGCTTGAAAATCCTCGTCATCACCAACCTCTACCCGCCCCATGAAATCGGCGGCTACGAACTGCGTTGCCGTGATGTCTGTGATCGATTGAAGGCATCCGGCCATGAAATCCATATCCTGACTTCCGACCACAAAGTCGCGGGTCGCATAGACATTTCTGAGCCACATGTTTCCAGAAAACTTCGCATCCACGGCATGTATGGAAACCCGTGGCTGCCGATTCAACAGCTATATCTTCAGGAAAAACACAATCATCAGGTCCTTGCCCGGGAGATTGAAAACGTGCGTCCGGATCTCATCCACGTCTGGAACATGGGCGGCATTTCAAAGTCGCTGCTGCTTCGCATCGAGCAAGGAAACATCCCGGTCGTCTATGATGTGTCCGACCACTGGATTGCCCGTAGCTTGCGCGCCGATGTCTGGCTTTCGTGGTGGAACGCACCCGGTTCCTTCGCGCGCTCCGCGTTTCGTTGCGCTCTAACGGCATTAGGCATCCGCAGCCTCATTAGCCGTGCCGTCCCCACTGGTTCTTGGGACCTCATCCGGTTTTCTAGGCTATATTTTTGCAGTGCCTTCATGCGTGATTTAACGGCATCCAAAGGTTGGCCAGTCAACCACGCGGAAGTCATCCACTGCGGCATTGAAACCGCAGCGTTTCCGATCAAACAGGATCACTCGCGGTTTGAGAAATTGCTATGGGTCGGTCGCCTATCCGAAGACAAGGATCCTCTCACCGCAGTCCGCGCCCTTGCCGCTGCGCGCCGCAAGGGACTCACGCAACTCACGCTCGACCTCTACGGCCATGGCGATCCCGATTATGTTGCAAAGGTGGACATAGAGATCGCCAGCCTCGGACTAACGGAATGGGTTTTCAGGAAATCCGCACCTGCCCGCGAGATGCGGATGCTTTACTCGCAATACGATGCGTTGCTCTTCACTTCCAACTGGGGCGAACCGTTCGCGCTCACGCCCCTCGAAGCCATGGCATCAGGCCTGCCTGTCATCACTTCGCTCGATGGCGGCCAGACGGAACTCGCCCGCCACGAAGTCAACTGCCTGATCGCCGAAGCCGCGAACCCCGATTTGTACGCCACTCGCATCGTGGAACTTGCCGCCGCTCCGCAGCTTCGCGAATCCATTGCCGCCACCGGACTCGAAGAAGCTCGCACGCACTTCGATATCGATCCCATCACACGTCAGATCGAGTCATTCCTTCTCAAGGCCCTCCAGACATGAGTATCCTTTTCTATGATGATAGTCCTGTTTTCGGCGGCCATGAAGTGATGAGCCTGATGGGTCTGGATGCGGTTCTTACGAAATTTTCCGGGCCTGTTCATTTCATCGCCTCCTCGGCAAACAGCAAGCTCTGTGAAAAAGTCGCTGCCATGGTGGTGAAACATCCGCAGCTCACCTTGGAAAAGGTCGGCCGGCATTCATCCAAGCTGGAAGCACTGCGCAATATGCTACTGCCCTATCACATTACAAATCTGGCAGGTCATTTCCGAAAACTCTCGCCGTCACTCGTCGTTGCCATTCAAGGCAATATCGAGCACTCCTCGCTCGCTCTCCTCGCCGCCCGCCGCGCCGGGATTCACTGCGTCAGCTATATACCAGTGCCGCATTCCAACGCGGAGATGGGTGCGCGCTTCGGGGCCTTGCGGGATCTTTTCTGCGCACATCTTTTCAAACTTCCGGACGCATTCATCACCATTACCGATGAAATGGCTCGTCTGCTCAAACAGCAGGGAGTCACTGCTCCCATCGACATCGTTTACAATGGAGTCGATACCCAGCGTTTCCAATTCGGTGATGCAAAAACCGCATGCGAAGAACTCGGTCTGCCTTTTGAAAAAGTACGCATCGGAGTGATCGGCCGCATCGAGTTTCGCCAGAAGCAACAAGATCTGCTTGTGCAGGCCGTTGCCGCTGATCCGGCGCTCGCAGCATCCTGTCATCTTGTTTTCGCTGGCGATGGGCCGGATGTTTCCGCCCTCAAGGATCTTCTCACGCACCACCAACTTTCCGGCACCGTTCTTCCGTGGTGTGACCCCTCCCATCTCTATCAGGCGCTCGACACTCTCGTCATTCCATCGCGCTACGAAGGCCTGCCGCTTGTCATGTTAGAAGCGCTCGCCTCCGGGATCGCCGTAATCGGCAGCGACCGGGACGGAATGAGAGACCTGCTGCCCACCGAATGGAGATTCCAACCCAACAACCCAGATGCGCTCTCGGACGTGCTTACCGGGTTTATCAAAACCGGACGACCTGCGCCTAATGACGCTCTGGTTTCCCGCATCCGCGAAACGATGTCACTCGAGTCATTCAATCGCTCGTTTTCCTCATCCGTTCTCCGCCATGTCGCGACCCATTCAAGCTTGCAAGACAACATCAAACCCGCACAAAATTAACCTATCCAAAATAAAATCCCACATCCCAATTTGGATTCATCTTCGGGCTTGAATCTACCATCCGGTGAAGATGGCGCTCCGGATACGGACGGTGCTGTGTCGATGCCTTCCCGACGCTTCCGATTTCCTCTGGCCTTCGACCCGGTTCGTCTGCTTGCCGGAGTGCTGAGCCGCTGGCCGTGGATCGTAAGCTCGATGATCATCTTCGGTGCTCTCGGCACGATCATTGGCATCCAGATCACGAGCCAGTCGTTCGCTATTTCAGTCTCACTCATCAAGCGTCGCGTTCCGCAAACCGTGCAGGCTTCTGAAACTGGCCAAGCCTTCCGTCCGGTGGATCTTAACGACGCGACACTGCTCGCGACACTGCTCGCCAGTGAACCGCTCGATCTCGCCTCGATACGCGCCGCCAATGGCATCGATTCCGGCCGGGCACGGACCCTCACGGAAGCCAGCCAGCTCGAAGGTACCGATATATTCTACATCACCTATCATTCCCCTCTGAGCAAAGAAGACGCTGTGCGCTTCAGCGGAATCTGGGCGGAGGAAATCAACGCCTACACCAAGCGCCTTCAGCAAACCGAAGCACGCGATGTGCGTGCCATCCTCGAAAAGGAAGTCGCCGCGCTGGAACAACAAATCGATGCTGCGAACCTCGAAATCCTGAATTTTTCCAAAGAAAATGCCTTCATGGGCGGAGACTCCCAAGTCGCAGCGGTGCTCGGCAAGCTCTCGCAAATTGAACTTGAGTTGGAGGCTGCAAACACAAGCGTCGCTGCGAAGAAGCAACAACTTGTCAACCTAACGGAGCAGATCAGCCACCAGAGTCCGATCGAACTGCAAATCAAGACCGCCCGCGAGGAACTTGCAAACCTGCGCTCTACTTATACCGACGCCAACCCTCTCGTTCAGACGAAGCTCCAGAGCATGGAGTACCTCGAAGAGCAGATTGCCAAACTCAAGGAGACCGGCAATGCGGAGCTCGATGCCTACACCGGCACGCCGCTCGGCAATCAACTTTATCTAACCATCATCGGCCTGCGCAACGAACTGTTGGAGGCGGAAAGCCGGATCGAGTCCCTCGAAAAGCTCCGTCTATCCACCGCCGCACGACTGACCGAGTTTCCCGCGATCATCAGTGGCTATGAAGCCCTTCAGAAAAAACGTGATACTAACATCGAAGGACTCTCACTCATGAAGAACCGTTTGAAGGAAGCGGAAATCTTCGCGTCCGGCGCGCCGGGATACTGGCAGGTTTTCCAAGCACCAGATCCCCGTAGCATCGTTCCCTCCTCGTTGGTGAAAAAACCCGCTATTCTGGGTGCCGTAGGCATCCTAGCTGGTGCGGGCTTCGCCTCCATACTCACACTTCTACTGACCCAGCGTTCGTCACGGCGTTCGATTCTTGAATGTTGCGCGGCGACTCAAGCGCCATTGATCTGCCACTTGCCGACCAGCTTGGAAGAGGACGTTTTGGCGGCCATCTCCCATTTTTGGATCACTTATCTCGCGCCTCGTCTCGATCAACCGGGGCGCATCCTGCTCTGGACAGCGGCTCTCGATGCCGAAGACGAGCGCAGGTTGTGGTCGATGCTTTCAAAAGCCGCTAACAAGGACACCGGAAAGCCGATGTGCGTGCTCGATCTCACACCTGACCTACTTTGGACCGATGGTGCGCCGACGGAGACGCTAGTCTGGCAGTCACACCCATCTGATCGATCCGACCCCACGGTTTTACTACGTGCGGCATCGCTTCCACACCGTGATGCGCGCGCCATGCTGACGCAAGTGGACCAATGGATCGCCGTTGTCGCAGGGCAGAAAGAATCGCTACTCCGCGCGGTGCAATCCCGCCAACTTACTGATGCCTATCTTCCCGCTTGCGCAGGCACCATCGCCTGTACCGAGCGCCCGCAAGGCCGGATTCGCGAAGCAGCGGATGCGGTCTCCTGCTTGCTTGCGAAACGGTTCTCCTGATGATCTAACGAAATGAAACGCCGTGTTTTAACGTTCCTTTTGCATGTCATTCTCCTGACCACGCTGCAAGGTCAGGACGCCCCCCCACCTGCGGTAAGCGTGCCGGAAAACAAGGCTGCGTCCTCGTCTCCCACATCATGGAGGAACCGATACGAACTCGGCCCCGGCGATGTGATCAACTTCTCTCTTTTCGGTCGTCCCGAACTCGACCGCCCAGGCTTCCGTATCGCCCCGGACGGAACGATCAGCTACCTGCAAGCACAGAACATCAAGGTCGCCGGTCTCACAATCGACGAAGCGCGTCTCGCGATCGAACGAGGTCTTGCTTCCAACTTCCGCTCGCCCCGCGTCATCATCACTCCACAAGAAGTCGGTTCCAAGCGCTTCACCATACTCGGCAAGGTCATCAACAAGGGCGTCGTCACCTTGGAGCGTCCGATCACGCTGGTCGAGGCCATTGCGAACGCCGGCGGTATCGAGACCGGACTCTTCGAGCGCAACACCATCGAACTCGCCGACCTCGACCGCTCGTTTGTTTCGCGCCGCGGTGAGCAACTCACGGTTGATTTTCGAAAACTGCTCAATGAGGGCGACATGAGACAAAATATCGAAATCGAGCCGAATGATTTCATCTTCATCGCCTCCACCATCACCAATGATTACTATGTGCTCGGCGCGGTGGTGAATCCTGGCGTGCAGGGACTCACCCCGGATGCGACCGTGGTATCTGCCATCTCTCGGCGTGGAGGTCTCACCGACCGCGCGTGGTCGGATCGTGTGTTGGTGGTTCGCGGCAGCCTGACCAAACCCGAAGCATTTGTTGTTAGCTTGAAAGACATCCTCGCCGCTAAGCAAAACGATTTTGAAATCCAGCCCAAGGACATCGTCTTCATCTCCGAGCGCCCGTGGGTGGTGGCTGAGGACATCCTGAAACTCGCGCTTTCCGCCTTCGCTACCAGCGCTTCCTCCACGTGGGTCAACTTGAACGTCGATCCAATTCTCTCATCGCCCTGATGTCTCGCGTCCTCTCTATCCATTTGGTCATTGCGCTGTTCTGCTTGGCAGGATTCTCCTGCCAACAAGACATCCCTAATTCTCAGTTCGACATCCGCAAGACGGACCAAACAGTGCGCAATCTCACGTTCACCAACGTGAAAATCAAACGCTCGCCCGACCGCAAGCTGCTTGCCCCGCCAGCCGAGTCCTACATTCTCGGTCCGGGCGACATCATGGAAATTGAAATTGCCGAAGTTGGTGGCACGCTCGCGCGGACCTTCGTCATGCCCGATGGCATGGTCTATTACAACCTTGC
>JBGSLX010000286.1:0-3598 GCA_041740475.1 Akkermansiaceae bacterium
TTGGAGGAAAAAGATTTCCGTCTGGGATGGTATAAGTGGGATGAGCCGACGGGCTGCCAGCGACATCTGGGCGGATACGGAGGATTCCACCCCGGAGGTCATTGGTGTTCGGCGACCCTTTGCGAGCATCATTCGAGATGCTTGTGTCGCTCCTCGGACTGTATTGACTGGCCCAAGTATTGTCGCCTAACGCCATAAACAAGTTACCATTGGGTCCAAATGAAATACTCCCTGCTTGATGGTGCCCAGCGCTGCGGTTAGTAAAATACTCTATAATTGACACCTCGCTCTCAAGAATGAGGTCTCCGTTTCCATTCAACGTGAATCGCGAAAGACGATTGTTGTTTCCGGCTGCGGGCGACCAATGAATGTAGAGCTGGCGGGAAACACTGAAGTCCGGTGCGAGCGCGATTCCAAGCAGCCCATACTCGCCGCCGCTATATACACTGAGGTTACCTATCGGTCGAGTTTGGCCGTTGGCTTGATTATGCACCTTCACCATGCCTTTTCGTTCGATCAGATAGATCTTTCCCGTTGAGTCAATATCCATGGACATTGGGTTACTCACTGTTGCATCCAGCAGGATTTTTTCAAAGTTGCTATCAATGGTTGCCCCACTATCGGCGCTGACATCGCCAGCGGCCCACTCGATGGAGTTGATGATGAGACCGCGAAAAATTGTGTTTGAATAAATTTCAGAAGAATGACCCAGCGCGAGGTAAGCACTGCGGCCCCCATCGAACTCCCGACACCACATTATCGGGTGATCATTGCCGTGTCTGCCACCAGTGATTCCAGAGCGAGCAGGTTCTTCAGATGTAGCACCGATCTGCTCATTGACTTGAGCGAGAATGTGGCAGGCTCCGCGAGGGCTTGTTGTGAAGTTATACCACTCTTCATTGACGGTCCACTCGACGACACGCTGGCCCGTGGCCGGATCGGTCACGTTCGTAATCGGGTGGCTCTGATCAAGAAAATCGATTGTTCCTGTCTGAATCGCAGGATGGTCGCGAAACTTTGCGCCAACAAGCTGGAGATACCACGGCCAGCTGGGCTCGGTATCAGAGGCGGCATGGATCCCCAAGAATCCGCCACCGTTTCGATACCAGGTCTCGAAGGCGGTCTGTTGAACCGCATCAAGCACATCGCCCGTCGTGTTGAGAAAAACGACCACATCATTGTTTCCCAGCTCATTAATGAATACGGTGGCGTCAGCCGTTTGGGTGACAGTGAGATGATACTCGGCTGCGAGCTGGTTAATGGCTGCAATTCCATCAGGAATAGAGGTATGAACAAGCCCGGTTGTCTTTGTGAATACGAGCACTTTGGAACCATGAGCCAAAAGTAACGAAGGGCAGAAAAACAGGAGCGAGGCAAATGCGACACAGGAAAATGTTAAATATCGGCTCATACGTTAGTGGTTACATCAATAGAAAGTTTAATTATAGCAAGTGGTCTGTCTTGCACACTAGCGATTTTATAAAGCACAAATGCATTTCATATCATAAAATTACAGCCGATGTTTATTATTTATCTTCAAGATGACCAGTCCTTCGTGATCTGCAGGGGGCAACTGTAAGGTGAGGCACGTATGGCAGGAAATCGACCACTCACGCTTCATCGCTCTGCAAACCACTGCGGCGCAATTTTTGGCGGAGAGTGGCGCGGTGCATGCCCAACGCGGCGGCGAGACGAGTGGGTCGATGATCGTGACGCGCCATCAGGTGACGGAGCATCACGTTTTCGATTTGTTCGAGCAGCGATTCATAGCTGAGTGACTGATTTTCAGGCTGTTCCAGCCAGCGTTCGATCACGAGATCGAGCTCGCCGGGAGTCGGTGAGGCATCGCGATGGCTGGATTCTGCGATGTGTGTGGGAAGGTGGCTGAGATAGATGGGACCATCGCCCGATAGTGTGCTGGCGTAGTCGATCACATGATGCAGTTCGCGCACATTTCCGGGCCAAGGGTAGGCTTGCAGAGCGGCGAGGACTGGCGGGGTGAGTTGCGGTGCGGAAGTGCCGCCGCGCAAGCCGGTAAACCAAGCGCAGAGTGCGGGAATATCGCCGCTGCGCTCACGCAAAGGCGGCAAAGGAACCGTCAGTGTGGCCAAGGCGTAATACAAATCTTCGCGCAACAAGCCGCGGCTCACCGCTTCGCGCGGATCGTGAACAGTGGTCGCGAGAATTCTACTGTGTCGGATCGGTGTCGAGCCGAGCCAGCCGGCCAATCGCGCTTGAAGCTCCATGCTGAGTCCGGTGATCTCGTCCAGCACCAGCGTGCCGGACGCTTCGTTTTCAAACTCGCTGGTTTCCTTGATTTGTGAGCATTCCAGCACCACTAGCGCATGACTGGATCGTCGGCTGTGAGCGTGAATGATCGTCGCAGCGAGACTTTTCCCCGTGCCGCATGGACCAAAAATCAACGCCGGGATGTCACCGATGCAGGCCCGGGCGATGGCGGTAAAAGTTTCGCGGAGACAAGGCGCAGCCCCAATCAAGGTGGCGGTCTGGGCGACGGGAATTTCCTGCAACGGCAAACTCGGAGTCAGCATCGCGCCGAGTGTTTGTTCGAACTGGCGCAGATCGAGAGGCTTGGTCAGGTAGCCCGTCGCACCGGATTTTTGCGCGTGGATGGCATGATCGAGCGTGGCGTGAGCCGTGATCACCAGGCTTGGAATTTCGCTGTCGATCTGCCGCAGCCGTTCGAGCACGACCAGTCCGCTCAGGTCTGGCAGGCCGATGTCGAGCACCACGGCGGCAAAATCTTGAGCTTCAAATGCGCTGAGCCCGGCCGCTGCGGATGCCACCAGCGTCGGCAAATGTCCCATGCGCCGGACGAGAAACGAAAGCGCCGTGCCCAGCGCGTGTTCGTCCTCGATGATCAAGATCGGGCGGGCAATCATGGCAGCGCATCAGTCAGTGGCGATTCCTGCAGTGTAGGCGGATTTTTTGAAAACCTCACCGTCACGATCGCGCCACCAGCAGCGCGGTTTTCAACAACAAGGCTGCCAGCGTGCGCGAGACAAATTTCCTTCGCCACCGCCAAACCCAGCCCCATGCCGCCCTCTTTTTCCGAGAAAAAAGCTTCTCCTGAGCGCGCCAGCGCCGTCGGACTGAAACCCTGGCCGGCATCCTCCACCGACACTGCGACGTGCGTTTTTTCATCCAGCAGACGCACCGTGATCAAGCCGCCAGTGGGCATCGCTTGCACGGCATTGCGCAGGAGATTTCCAAAAACCTGCTGCAAGCGATGGCGGTCCGCCGAGATGCGCAGCGACGATGAAAAATCAGCCACGATCTCGATGGTGGCTCCTGCGTGGCGGGCTTGTGGCTCGATCAATTGTTTCGCTTGATGCAGCGATTCTAACACATCCACCTCGCTAAGAATCGGCGGCGCTGGTCTAGCGTGGTTCAACCACTGACTCACCAATTCCTCAATCCGCGCGGCTTCGCTTTCAATCAGCGGACGCGAAACGGCGGCTTCTTCTGGACTGGCGTGTTCGAGCAACTGCGCATGCAAACGAATTGCCGCCACTGGATTGCGCACTTCATGGGCGAGGCTCGCGGCCATGCGCCCGAGCAGCGCGTGCCGTTCCGC
>JBGSLX010000287.1:0-5158 GCA_041740475.1 Akkermansiaceae bacterium
CCCCGGCCCGACGCCGGTCCTGCTGCATTTCCAAAACAGCGCAGGCCGCCGCATCACCGTCGCCGCAGGTGAGTCCTTCAACGTCAAGCGCACTGAAGATCTGGAAGAAGCGCTGGGCAGATGGTTGGAAGATTGAACTGCACTGCCAAGTCGGGTGGCTATCGTGACTGTAATGTCACAAAATAGAAATGTCGTCTCCTCCGCCCCCAGGCCGACATTTATTTTCTCCGATCCGACGTCATCCCTCCCAAGTCCAATCTCTCCCCGCCTCAATCCGGCCTCAGACACCCGCAAACCGATTTCAGACGGTTCCAATCCGGTATCAGATGCAGCACATCCGATGTCAGATTTCCAACATCTGACATCGGACCGCCTTTTCCCGACATCTCATTCGCCACTTCAGATCTTCATTTTTAACTAATTATTAGCGACTTACATAGCCCTTATCCCCCAAATCCATTATTACACCACCAAAAAATAGAACCAATACCACCATGGCTACCGTCAAACTCGCCCTCGCCGAACTCTCCATCGAGGAGAAAGTCCAGCTTGCCACCAACATCGAATCCGGGCTCACCGGCAACGCCGCATTTCCAACTCCCAACCCGAGTCTGGCTACCCTCAAGGCCACAGCCGCCAGCCTCACCCTGGCAGTGACAAAAGCTGCGGATGTCCGCAAGCAATCCGAAATCGCCACCATCGAGCAGGACGACGCGGAAGATCTTCTCGACTCGGTCATCACCCAGCTCGGCTCCTACGTGGAAAACACCTCGGGTGGCGATGAAGCGAAAATCCTGTCCACCGGCATGGGTGTCAAAGCTACCCCTACAGCCACCGGGATTCTTTCCGCGCCTGGTCCGGTCGCCGCCAATACTGGCGACGCACCGAACGAAGTCGACCTGAGCTGGCCGCGCCTGACCGGCGCGAAATCCTTCGTCATCCAACACGCCACCGATCCGAACACCCCAGATGGAGACTGGAAATTCGGCACCACCTCGACCAAGAGCAGTTGCACAATTGGAAATCTTGTTGCCGGCACGCGCTTCTGGTTCCGGGTCGCCGCTGTCAGTGCCGCCGGTCAAAGCCCGTGGAGTTCCCCTGTCACGGCACGCGCCATTTAACCCATCCTCAAACCGAAGCCCCGGCGCGAAATCGCCGGGGCTTTTCCGTCTCGAAGCGTATTTTAATGCTCCTTTACAAAAAATTCCGGCAGGTGTTTCTTTTACGAGCCAAGAAAAACATCATTGTCGCAGTTAATTTCTCAAACGCCACTCCCGGAGTCGTTGAAATGGCCACCCGGCTGGCAAAATCCTTCGGCGCGGGGCTGGAGTTGTTCCACGTCGTAGAGCCGGAACCCAGCTACACCGCCTACGGATTCACACCGGACGAGTTTCCGGCGATGAACGCCTTCCACGATGAGGCGCAGCGCCGAGCGACTGCCAAGCTGGAGGAAATTCTCGTCACCGTGAAAGCGGAGGTGCCGGAGGCGACCTCATGGATGGCCAGCGGCAGCCCGCTGCACACCTTGCTCGCCCGCGTCCAAGAATCCGGTGCGGACTTCGTCGTCATCGGCTCGCATGGCCACGGTGTGATTGCTTCGCTCCTGCTAGGCAGCGTGGCGGAGGGAATGGTGCGCAAGGCGACGGTGCCGACGCTGGTGGTTCCTGCGGCTACTTGATCCCGTGGTCTTTCGCGAAGGCTTCCTTGCCGGAGGGGTCGTCTTTTGACCAGTTATCATGGATGCGTCTCAAGGTGTGGACGCGATCTCTTCCGGGAGGAAGCGTGAGCGCCCATTGAGTGGCGCTCTGAGGATCCGCCTCAGCGACGGTAACCGCATAGGCATGGACTGCGGTGCTTTTCAAAGGACTATCCGGAGCAGTGGTGAGCCATTTTCCTGCGCCCTGATAGTCCTCCTCCGTCCAACGTTCCATGTGGGATTGAATATGGGATCGTGCTTTTTCCGCAGATAGATTCCTTTGAAACCACTCGATCCACTTGCCGTTGTCCTCATTCCGGCCCTCGGTGTAGAATACAGCAGTGACCCGAGTGAATGCGTCGAATTCTTCCGGCTTGAGGTTTGCGGATGTAAGCCAACGGGTTGTTGCATCAAATCCTGTTTCGGATATTTGCGCAGCGAATTGGAACATCGCAGCTTGGAGGACCTCTTGACGTGGCATTTCATCGGGCATGGCTGCGAGGTGTTCGCGCAATGCGCTGAAAACGGAGTTGTGGTGTTCTTCAGTTCGGCCGGCACGGATGATATTACAAAGCGCAAGATTGGTGTCTTTTACCTCCAAGTCCCGGAAGAACGTAAACGCAAGTTCAGGGTCAAGGATGGCTGCCTGGGCCATCAAACGGAGCTTGTCATCGTTGGTGATGAGTTGGGAATATTTCTCCTGATGCGCTTGGATCCACCTCCCGGCAGCTTGCGGATCATCCTTTGCCCATCTGCTTAGCGAAACTTGCACGATGCTCTGCGCGGAAAAGTTACTCGTTAACAAGCTCGCAACTCGATCCAGCCATTCGAGAGCGGCTTGCGGATCGTCTTCCGCCAGCATGAATACGGCGTCATCCAGCAAAGAGCCCAGACATTCCCTGCTGAGATCGCGTGATTCAAAAGCCTGAGCGATCAGAAGCTTCAATTGTGGACCGCTCAATTCAGTGATCCAGTAGTATTGATCCAGCAGCTGCTGTTTCAGCACTTTATCGAGCTGGCCGCCACGAGCCCTCACTTGTTCGGCATCTTGATAGGAGCGGAGGATTCTGGCCACCGCCTTTTGGTCGATCTCTTTTAAATGCGCCCTCGCTTGGCTGGTGTGGCGAGTCAGATCTTCAGGTCTTAAGTTAGCGAGAGATCCTCTGGTTGGAGATGATGCTGAGAGCAACCTCGAATGAGTAATCTTGAGATCGGCGAGATGCCGATGGTCCTGCCAGAAGACTACGGTCGCCAAGGCGGAAATCAGGATGGAGAGGGCAAGGGAGATTCTCATCGAGTGGCGGCTACTGCTATTTGAAGCGCCCCAGCAGTTCACTGCAGCGGGTATGATCTGAAATTTTTCCGGCCAGTATTTTGGCTTGAGAGGTATACTTTTCGTTCGAAATGCACCGAAGAAACGAAATCAACACGTCGTCGTTACGGCTTGTTTCCTGATAGTGGCTCGCTAGCGCCGCAGCTTCTTCGAAGTTGAGGGGGAAATTCGTGTTAAGTGCCTGTGCCAACGTGTGGCCGGTCAGAGTGTCGATGGAGGCAGGCGACTGTGAACCGATCCAGACGCGCATTTCATCCAAATCCACGAGAGAAATTTTCCTGCTGGACGAAATGCTTCGGAACTTTCTTTGGACGATCTCACTCGCGATGGCAGCGCGCTCTGCTGGCGCACTATCGATGGCATCTAGGAAATCATCTATCTTCCTGTATTCGTAAGAGCTTCCGATATAGGAGAGTTGTATAGAAAGCGCTCGCATCCTTCCTTCCAAGTCGAGATGACTTCGTAAAAGATCGGCATAGGTCAGCAGGTCACCGTCCTGGATTTTTCCCACGTATTGAGTGGCATCCAGGCGTTGTCCGGCGGGCAGATTTTTCAGCCGGGCTTCCGCAGCAGCGGGATTGGTAGTGATCAAAGATCCTATCAGCACCCCCTCAAATTCCAGCCTCATCCGCCCGAGAGCATCGATTTGGCGACCTTCCAAGGTTCCGCTCGCGACTTGCTGATCCAACCACTCCGCGGCGTTCGTTGCGTCCTTGTTGGCCCATTTTCCCAGCGCGTTAGTAAGAAGCGTACTCGCTCCCGTGGGATCGTCCAATAGCTGATGGAAAAACCGAGTAACTACATACTCCGGGTCCAGTTCAATGAGTGTGCCAAGAAGTGAATACTTCAGGGCCGACCATGAATCCGGAGGAAGGCCCAGCGCGGAAACCTCTTCGAACGCGGAGACGATTTCGTCTCTGGACATTTTGTTGAGTCGCTGTTGGAAAATCATGGATGCCCGTCTGGATCGGCCTCCGCCAGAAGAAACGGCTTCTGCAAGTTCCGCTGCGATTTCTTCCCAGTTCGCGGAATTCATCCTCGCTACGACCTTCGTCGATCGTGGCATCGCCCTTGTCAGGGCTGACACCGAGGCCAACTCCTTTTCCATGATAAAATTTTCGTTCTGAATGGTAGCAATCATTCCGCGCTGCCCACCGACGAGCAAACTCGCAAGCATCAAGGCACCCACAGGAGGGATGAGCGAGGTGGATTTCAGGGCGGCGAGCAGCGAGACTGCCCAGGAAAGGAATCCCGAGCTCACCGCCCCCGCCGCGATGGCCTTGGAAGCGAAGATGGAAATGGGCAGCGCCGCTTGCGCGTCTGCGGCGAAGCCGGTGAGCATGGCGGCAGAGAGGGTGCCGCTGGTTTGCACGCCACGGCGGGTGAGTTTGTCATGCAGTCGCTCGGTGGCGCGGTCGATGCGTTTTTGCGCGGCGTCAGTAGCGATGCCTAGGGTGGCGGCGATTTCGCGGACGCTGAGGGAGCGGTAGAAACGGAGGAGGAGAACATCACGGTCTTTATCGGATAGAGAAGCAAGGGCGTCATTGAGGACGGGCTGGATTTCCTGCCAAATGCCTTGGAAAGGGGGAGTTGACTCGGTTTCCATGGCGGTTTGGAGGAGTTGGCGTTTGCGGGTCTCGCGTTGGGATTTGCGGGTGAGGTTCTTGGCATGGAGCATAGCGGTGAGGTGGAGCCAGCCGCCGAGAGTGGTGCAGGAGGTGAGGGTTTTGGCCTTTTGGGCGAGGGAGATGAAGGTGAGTTGGGAGGCTTCGGCGGCGATGCTGTCGTCGCCTGAAGCGCGGCGGGCGGTGGCGTGGACGAGTCCGGCGTAGCGGGCGACGAGGGCGTGAAAGGCGGATTCGCGATGCTGGCTTAGCCAATCGGCGAGCAATTCGGGATCGGATGGCGCGGGCTTTTCCATGGTCTGAAAAAGAGTGTCACGTCGGAGGGAAAGGCGGACAAAAAATGTCAAATTTTCTGCTGCATCGAAAACTAGCGCGAATGGAGATCAAGCAAGAATGCCTGTCTCACGTTAGACCAGGCCGTCTTTCCGCGCTTGTTTCCAATAGGCGTATTCGGAGCGGTTGAAATCGATGTATTCGGGCGAGAGGTCGCTGGAATACATGGTG
>JBGSLX010000288.1:0-4823 GCA_041740475.1 Akkermansiaceae bacterium
CGCTTTCGCCCGCACTTTTTCCCCTTCACCGAGCCAAGTTTCGAGATTGATGTGAAACTCACCGTCAAGGGCCAAGCCCCGCGCTGGATCGAAGTCGCCGGCTGCGGCATGGTCGATCCCGCCGTGTTCGACGCCATCAACCGCTCGCGCAAAGACACCGCCTTCGATCCCGAACAAACCACCGGTTTCGCCTTCGGCATGGGCCTCGACCGCCTCGCCATGATCCGCTGGGGCATCAAGGACATCCGTTTGCTGATCGAGAATGATGTGCGGTTTCTCAAGCAGTTTGCTTGAAGACAGAAGACTCAAGACACAAGATAAGAAACTCAGCGCAAGCCTCAGCGATCTCTGTGCCTCTGCGTTTCGTTTCAATCACATACCCTATCACTTCACCGATGAACATCTCACTCAACTGGCTAGCCACTCACCTCGACCTCTCAGGAAAATCGATTAAGGAAATCGACGACCTTTTCACATTCGCTGGAGTCGAGGTGGAAGGCATCGTTTCCAAAGGCATTTCCTCGGAGAAAATCGTCGTCGCGCAGATTATGGAAGCCGTGCAGCACCCGAACGCGGACAAGCTCAAGGTCACCCAAGTCGATGCCGGAGAGGGACAGCTCCGCCAGATCGTTTGTGGTGCGAAAAATTACCAAGTCGGCGACAAAGTCCCGTGTTGCCTGCCCGGTGCGGAACTTCCCGGCGGATTCACCATCGGCGAGACCAAGATGCGCGGCGTGGAATCCAGAGGCATGCTCGCCGCTGCCGCCGAAATCGGCCTGCCGCCCGGCGAGGACGGCCTGCTCATTCTTCCACCGGACTCAGAAATCGGCACGCTTGTGAAAAATCTCTTCGACTCAGACACGCTGTTAGAACTCGAAGTCACTCCCAATCGCCCCGACCTGCTCAGCCACCGAGGCATGGCCCGCGAACTCGCCACCCTTCTCAAAACCCCACTCAAAACGAACGTCAAGGGGGGCACGGGCGGCCCGCCCGTTTCTCCCCCCTCCACCATCACTCTCCAATCCCCCGCCTGCCCGCTCTACAGCGCCATCAAAATTTCCAGCGTAACCATCAAGGACTCCCCTCCCTGGCTCAAGCAGCGACTCGAATCCATCGGCCTGCGCCCGATCAACAACATCGTGGATGTCACCAACTTCGTGCTCCACGAACTCGGCCAGCCGCTGCACGCTTTTGACTCCGCCAAACTGACCGGCTCTATCGTCGTGCGCCAAGCCGCCGATGGCGAAACTTTCGTCGCGCTCGACGAATCCAGCCACGTCCTCACACCCGACGATCTGCTCATTTCCGACGATTCCGGCGCAGCCCTCGCGCTTGCTGGCGTGATGGGTGGCCTCGATTCCGGCGTCACGGAAACGACCACCGACATCCTGCTGGAATCCGCCTATTTCATCCCGCAAGGCATCCGCCGCACCTCGCGCCGCACCGCACTTTCCTCGGATTCCTCCTACCGCTTCGAGCGCGGAGTCGATCCTCAAGGCATCCTTCCCGCGTCCGCACTCGCCGTGCAGCTCATTCTCGAAACCGCTGGCGGCACCGCCGAAACCACCACCCAAGTCGCAGGCGAAGCGCCGATTTTGACCCGACCTGTCGCACTCGATACCTCGAAGCTCGATCAACTGATGGGTGCATCGATTTCCCACACGGCTGCCGAGGAAATCCTCACCCGCCTCGGCCTAGAAATGCTCGCCGATGGCAGATGGAACGTCCCCAGTTTCCGCGCCGATCTGCAACGCCACATCGATCTGGTCGAGGAAATCGCCCGCGTCCACGGTCTGGAAAACGTGCCGTCCCGCCTCCAAGGCAGTTTCGTCCCCGCCAGCCCCGTCGATGCCGCATACGATGCAGACATGATCTTGCGTCGCCGCCTCGCCGCGCTCGGCCTCTACGAATGCCAGACGATCAAACTCATCGCCGATTCCCAACTCGTCGATTCCCTCACGCTTCGCCCACTTCAAGATGGCGACATCATCCGCGTGAAACTCCCGCTCAGCGAGGACCACGCCGTCATGCGCCCGAGTATCGTCCCCGGCCTCGTTGCCTCTGCGGCGCGAAATATCCGCCAACAGGCAAAATCCCTGCGTTTCTTTGAGATGGGCCGCGTTTTCCGCAACTCCGGCGGTGGCAAAGCCCGCGATCAAGAAAGCGAAACCCTCGCCCTGCTGCTCTCCGGCCCAGTCGCCCCCGCCGCGTGGAATCAACCCGAGCGCCCCGCCGATCTCGACGACCTCAAAGGCCTAATCAATGCCCTCATCCCGAACAAAACCATCCGCTTTTCCCCACGCGAGCGCGACGGCTTCGCCCTCGGCTGCGACATCAAAGCAGACGATCAAAACATCGGCATTTTCGCCCGCCTCATGCCCGCTCGCGAACGCGAGCTCGATTTCACCTCTCCCGTGTTCGTCGCCGAGCTCGATCTCGCAAAACTCCGCAAACTTCTCATCGGCATCGAACACGTCGAGGACCTCCCGCAATTTCCCGGTTCTTCACGCGATGCCGCGATGGAAGTCCTCGCGACTTTGCCGAACGCGGAGATCGAAAACGTCCTGCTCAAGCTCGCCGAGCCGCTGCTCATTTCCTTCGAGTGCTTCGACGTCTTCACCGACCCCAGCGGCGAAAAACTTCCCGCCGACCGCAAATCCGTCGCCTACCGCTTCCAATACCGCGCCCCCGACCGCACCCTCAAAGCCGAAGAAGTGGACACGGCGCATCAAAAAGTGCTCGAAGCTCTGACCAGCAAGGCTGGGGTGAAGTTTCGATAGAAGATTAAGCGTAATTAAAACTCCGTCTGTATTCGCCAAACTTGACGCTTATCAGGCAGTGCCTAAAAAGAATTCCATGAATTTATGGACATTGCTTATACTTATCTCGGGTTTTGGAAGTATGGTCGCCATTGGTGAAGAGACGACGCAGACGGACGCCGAAATCGTAACGGGAGCGCGGACTTGGCGCATGGCGAATGGCACTACTAAGCGCTTGCGCTTCACCGATTTTATAAAAAACAAATCATACGGATTGTTTCAGGTCGGTAACGCGGCTCCCGCTGTCAAAGCGCTTAAGGACTTTGCTGCCGAGGAACAGGCCTTTTTTGCAGCACTCAGAAGCGGCAAACTTAAGTTGGCATCCACGCCCGGGCTTTGTATGAACCCGGATTTTCCAGTTGGAAAGATACCTGGCTGGATGAAGGAGGACCCGCAGTTCTGGATGGGCGAAAAGCGCACATGGGAAAACTCCCGAGGCAAAAAAATCGAAGCCCGTCTGGTTTGTCTGACTGATGAGGATGCGTCCCTTCTGGTCGAAGATATCGTCAGCCGGGTGCCTTTGGTTGAACTTAGCAGCGGTGATATCGACTATCTCCAGCAACTCAAAGGCGGCAGGAAAAGGACTTATTCCGACAAGGTGAATATCGGACATGTATCTTGGGATGGTGGGGCGCCCTACACCGTCGCAATTTCCGGTGAGAGATATGCCGCACTTGCCGAACAAGGAAGCAACTTTGAGGTCGCTCTCAACGCGGCATTCCGTCACATCGAATCGAAGCAGGCGGGTAACAAACTTGAACTCGAATCATTCACCGAAACACTGTGGCCACATCCCAGTGGAACTCACTCTTTGGATACGAACAAAGCCGTTCCAGAAAATGAGGAAAGACCGTTTTTATATCTTGCCGAGTTTTATATACAAAGATCCGAAGTCGCGAAAACTCGACTCATCTGGCCGTTGCAGATGACACCTAGATCGTGGCCCGACACACCAATGTTGCGTATCTATGTAGCCGCCGATGGCTCCATCCTAGAAGCTGAAAGAAACAACTGAATCACTCTATGAGAAGCATTCTATACCTTCTTCATCTGCTGCTCATTACGACTGCATCAAAAGCTGATGATTTGATTCTACATCGTATTTACTTTGAAGGCGGTGTCGGTTGTATGAATTTTCTCGTCCCAAGAGAGGCACTAGATAAAGTTCCACCTTGGGAGCCCGTCAACGGGCAACCTCCACAGTTGACCCGGGATCAAGCGTTAGAAATCGCAAAAAAGGCAGCAACAACCGAAGGAATCGACACAATCGACACGTCGAAGCTCACGGTTGTCTTAACCAAAATCAATCCGTTTGAAGAGGACCTAGTGAAGCACTTTCCGTTAAGCTGTTGCAGATGGTTTTACATCGTCCATTTCCGAGGTGAAAATGATAGATTGAGAGGTAAATACACCTTTCTCGTCACGATGAATGGACATCTCGCCGCCAAGCAAATCGACACTGATTATTAGTGAGAGAAATTCATGTGCTAGGCCGAAGGAGTGGACGCCTTACTGGGCCTTCACCGGGTCTGCTCAGTGAATTAAATCCTTTGATATGAACATCACTACATGAATTCCGTAGTTTCACTCACTTCCCAATAGCAACCGCTTCCCGAACCACTTCTGGATGCAGCCTCGCGACTGCCAACAAGGTCTTTGCCGCGCCGCTGGGTTCGCCTGTGCCGCGTTCCCACTTTCTGACGGTAGCGAGGGATACACCAAGCAGTTGAGAGAAAGCATCTTGGGTGAGATTGAGTTCATGACGGACTTTAGCGGCATCGGTCTTGGCCTTCCATTCGCGTGCTTGTTTCTTCCTGTAGCTTTCCGGATCCAGATTGACTCGCTTGAGTTTTCCATCGGGCAGAAGTGTGACTCGACGCACCCGGCTGGGAGCAATTTCGCCTCGTTCAATGGCGTGCACTTCATGCAGAATTTTTTGCGATTCAGATTTTTTCATGGGTCGAGTTCTTTCAGGATATGGCGGAGTTCTGTTTGAGAGAGATT
>JBGSLX010000289.1:0-6461 GCA_041740475.1 Akkermansiaceae bacterium
TTATCGATCCGTGTTCCCGACTCCCTCCATCGTGCGATTAAAGAGCTCGCGACGAAGGATGGCTACTCCATGAATCAATTCATGATTACAGCAGCAGCAGAAAAGCTCTCTGCAATGGAGACGGTTGATTACCTTCGACAACGAGCCGAGCGTGCCAACCTCAAGGATTTTGACCGCCTTCTAGGGATGGTCCCTGATACCGAGCCAGAGCCGGGGGACGAACTACCAGTGAACACCAAAAATCAGATTTAGCCCTCACTGCTAGCGCCTGCCTGTTCTATCCAACTTAAAAAGTCCGGACGGTCGAAAGTCCACCATCGGGGCGCAGGGTCTGGCCGGTGAGAAAATCCGCGTTTTCGGAGAGCAGGAAAGAAACGAGTTTGGCGGTGTGCTCTGGATCGCCGACGCGTTGGAGCGGGTGGCGTTTTCCGGCAGCTTCGCGTTTGGCATCGGTGTTGAGCAGAGAAGAAGCGAGCGGGGTGTCGGTCAGCGAGGGAGCGATCACATTCACGCGGATTTTGGGAGCGAACTCAGCCGCCAGCGAGCGGGCCAGCCCCTCGACGGCTCCCTTGGCAGCGGCGATGGAGGCGTGAAACGGCATGCCTTGCGCCACCGCGACGGTGGAAAAGAGCACGATTGATGCGCTCGGCGCAGCTTTGAGCGCGGGTAGCGCCGATTGAATCGCAGACACTGCGCCGAGGCAGTTGATGCGGTAGTCGTTGAGGAAATCCTGCTCGGTCAAGCGGTGGAAGGGCTTGAGATTGATGCTGCCGGGAAAATACACCAAGCCATCAAGCACGGGCGGCAGTTCCAGCGGCGTGGGCGCAAGCGCATCGAACGGTTGCACCGGGATGCCGAGATCTGCGAGCGGGCCAGCCTGACGACACGCTGCGGTGACGGAGTTTCCTTCTGCGACGAGTAGGCGCGCGGTGGCGAGGCCGATGCCGCTATTGCCGCCGATGATGAGAATGTTGCGAGACATGCCCGGAACGTGGAGCGCGGAATTCATTCCGCAATGGTGGATTGGGAAGAAGCGGAATGAATTTCCGTGCTCCAGTTCTCCTCAGAATCTCATTTCGTTCATCATCTTGGTCGCTTCGTCGAACTGCTGCGCAAATCCCCGGAAAGCGATGAAAGTGAGCCAGCAGACGCCTAGAACCGCAGCCGTGATCACGAGTTTCCAAACGAGATGCAGCTTCGGATGCAGCCAGATGATGGGCAGCACCAGCGGTGGCAAGGTGATGAATGTCAGCACGATGAACGAGGTGCTGTAATACCAAGGCATCGACTTGTCCCGACCACCCGGCAGCGCGGGTGGAGAGAAGCGTTTTGAGCCGTCGAGAAACTCCATGCAGTGCTTGCACTTGATCGCATCGTCCTGAATTTCCTCGGCGCAATACGGGCACTTTTTCATGGCATGGAGGCTCGCGCCCGCCGGATGGAAAGCAAGCCCGGAGCGTGAGAGGAGAAAGAGGAACAACGAAAGGGGCGAAAATTACGAAATGAAGAGTGGGGCGACGGGCAAGATGCCCGCGCCACAGTGGCTCGGGCGTCTCGCCCGAAGTCTGCCCGCTCAACCAGTTTCCACACCCATCACCACACTTCCCCATGCTTGGGATCAATAGGCACCGAAAGCCTCCTGCCATTCGGTCGCTTGTTGTTCGGAGCTTAAGAGCACCGGCGGGCGGGTGGTGAGTTCAAAGGGTAGTCCTTCGCGGAGTTCGATCTGAGCCAGTAGCATGTTGAAGGCATCGCCGGGTTTCATCCCGAGACGGGCCAGAATTTCCTCAGCCTTGCGCAGACGATTGGCGGGTACGCGCGCGCGAAATAGGGATGTAGTTTCTCTAGGCATGCTCAAAAGTGCTCGGACGCGCGCGGTTGTCAATCCAGCGCGGCATCCAGACAAGCGACGAAGACGGGATTTCTGCTGGCGATGGTCTGGCCTGGCTGTCTGACTGGCAGGGCGCTTAAACGGCGCATTCCGTGCATGAACTTATTTTCAAAAACTCTGCAACTCGCATGCCTGCTTGTTTCCTTCACCGCCGCCACGGCCGCACCGCCAGACATCAGCAATGTGCCGGCACCGCTCAAGCCGTGGGTCGGTTGGGCGCTGTGGAATGATCGCGATCTCGTCAGTCCATCGCCCTACAACAATGCGAAACAACCTCTGCGGCTGTGGCCATCGCGTCTGACGCTCGATGTGCAGGAAACAGGCGGACGCTTTGATTTTCAGGTCGTGGCTTTCAGCGAAGCGTGGCTGCCCTTGCCTGGTGGTGGCGAGATGTGGCCGCTGGATGTGACGGTGAACGGCGCAAGGTTGCCCGTGGTGGAACACGATGGAAAACCGGCGCTCAAGCTAGCACCGGGCGAACACGAAATTGCGGGGTCTTGGCGGTGGAAGAGCATCCCGCAAGGCATCGCGCTGCCAGCCGAGATTGGGATTCTTTCGCTGCGGGTGGGTGGCGCGGAAGTGCCAGCGCCGGTGTGGGACGCGCAGGGATTTGTGTGGTTGAAACGCGATGCGGCCACCGAGCAGACGGACAAGGATTTCCTCAGCGTGAAGGTTCACTCGTTGCTCAAGGACGGCATCCCGCTGTGGCTTCACACCGATGTGGAATTGATCGTGGCTGGAAAAAGCCGCGAGGAAGATCTCGGCCACCTGCTGCCTGCGGGCTGGAAAGTGGCATCCCTCGAAAGCCCGCTGCCGGTGGCGCTGGACGATGCGGGCCGGATGAAAGCACAGGTGCGCTCGGGCAAATGGACGCTGCGGTTGGCGGCATTCCGGCTCGATACGCCTGCTGAAATCGCCTTCGCCGCAGGTGTGAAACCCGCCGTCGCCGATCAATTCATCGCGTTTCAGGCGCAGCCGGATTTCCGTCTGGTGGAGATCCTCGGACTGACGGCAGTGGACGTTTCACAAACTTCGTTTCCAGATCGGTGGCGCGAGTTTCCGGTCTATCGCTGGGAGACCGTCACGCCGTTCCGGATGGAAGAACGCATGCGCGGCATGGGCCTGCAAAAACCCGAAGGACTCCGCATCCATCGCGAGCTTTGGCTCGATCAAGACGGCGCGGGCTTCACCTTCCGTGACCGCATCAGCGGCCAAATGCAGCAAATCTGGCGACTCGATGCCGCAGCCAGTCAAGAACTTGGATCGGTGCGCGCGGGCGAGCAGGGACAGCTCATCACCCGCAATCCACAGACCGGTGCCGCCGGTGTGGAAATCCGCAAACGCGATCTGAATCTGGAAGCCACCGGACGCATGAAAAACGCAGACTCGATGTTAGCAAGCGGCTGGCAAACCGACGCGGATGAATTGGAGGTCACGCTGCATTTGCCGCCAGGCTGGCGTTTGTTTGCGCTGTTCGGCGCAGACCAAGTGGATGGCGACTGGCTGACGGCGTGGTCGTTGCTCGATTTGTTTCTGCTATTAATTTTCACGCTCGCGGTGTTCCGGCTGTGGGGATTCAAGGCGGCGGTGCTGGCGTTTATCGGCTTTGGGATTTCCTATCATGAGCCGGGTGCGCCGAAGTATCTGTGGCTCGTTTTGCTGATCCCGCTCGCGCTGCTGCGGGTGGTGGCGCACGGCTGGGCGCGGCGTTTGCTCACGGCCTGCAAGTGGGTGACGGTGCTGGGCTTGGTACTGGTGCTGGTGCCATTTATCGGCAAGCAGATCCAGCAGGCGCTTTATCCGCAACTGGAGCACGTCGAAAAAAACTTCTATCAGAACCCCCCTTTCGCGAGTGAGGAAGTCGCGGCACCCCTGATTCAAGAGTCAGCCGCTGACTCATATTCAGATTCATTAGGGATGGCGAGGAAGCCGACCTTGTCATCAAGCAGCGAGTATTCTCGCATGAAAGAAAACCTGCAATACGACACCAAGGCGCGCATCCAGACTGGCCCTGGCGTGCCGGAATGGCAGTGGCGCGAGGTGAGCTTCGGCTGGAACGGCCCGGTCACCGCGAAGCAAAGCGTGCAGCCCGTCTTGATCCCGGCGTTTGTCGAGCGAGCGAGTTCTCTGGTGCGGGTGCTGCTGCTGCTCGGGCTGGCGGCCTTGTTGCTGGAGATGCGGCGCGTGCGCATTCCGGCAACCGGAAAATCCGCAGCCGTGCTGGCCATGATCGCGGCATTCTTGTTCATCGGCGGCACGCGAGTGCAGGCGCAGCTTCCCGATCCAGCGCTGCTCGAAACCTTGCGCCAGCGCCTCACGGAAACTTCCGATGCCTTCCCGACTGCGGCAGACATCTCGCATCTGGAAATTTCACTCGAAGCTCGCAAGCTGACGATGCTTGCGGAAATCCACATCGCCACCACCGCCGCAGTGCCCTTGCCCGGGAATCTGCCCGCGTGGTCGCCGCTCTCCGTCACGGTCAACGGCCAACCGCACGCCACCTTGCGCCGCGCGGATGGCTACCTCTGGCTGGTTCTGCCGCAAGGCGTGCATCAAGTGCAAGCCATCGGCCTGCTGCCAGACGTCACCGAGTGGCAGATGACATGGCAGCTCAGCCCGCGCCGCGTGACGCTGAAACAAGCGCCCGGCTGGCAAGTCAGCGGCGTCAATCCCGATGGCGTGCCAGAAGCGCAGCTCTTCTTCACCCGCGAGGTGAAATCCACTGGCGACGGCACCAATTACGACCGACCGAATTTGCAAAACGCGGTGAGCGTCGCGCGGCACATCGAGCTCGGTCACGTCTGGCAAGTCCGGTCCGTCGTCAGTCGCTTGGAAAACTCTGATGGAGCGATCGCCCTGCGCATCCCGCTGCTGCCGGGCGAAAACGTGCTCAGCTCCGGTGCAGTGGTGCGCGATGGCTTGATCGAAGTGCGGCTCGGCACCGGTCAGGAAAATTTCATCTGGCAGAGCGAGCTGACGATTTCCCCGACCATCAATCTCGCCACCCGCAAGGACGATGCATGGATCGAGCACTGGAGCCTCGATGCCTCGCCAGTCAGGAACGTCACCATCGATGGGCTGGCACCGGTTTTTGAGGTGGGAAATTCCGCGCTGATGCCCGTTTGGAAACCCTGGCCCGGAGAAACCACCGCACTGCAAATCAGCCGACCGGATGCCATCTCCGGAGCCACCGTCACCGTAGGCCGCGCCCAGCATGAAATCACGCTCGGCAAACGCCAGCGCTCGTCCACGCTCACGCTTTCGCTGCGATGCAGTCTGGGCGAAGATTTTCTCATCGAGCTGCCCGCTGGTTCAGATGCTGGGCCGCTCACCATCGGCGGCCAGAGCATCCCGATTCGCAAGGATGGCGAAAAGGTGATCGTCCCACTCAAGCCCGGCGAGCAAGAGATCGTGCTGAAGTGGAAACAGGACACGCCGCTCGGCTTCGCCACTCGCGCCGATGCGGTGCGCCTGCCAGTGGAAGCGGCGAATATCACCACATCCATTGAGGCCCCGGACGACCGCTGGGTGCTGTGGGCGGGCGGCCCACTGCGCGGTCCGGCGGTGCGTTTCTGGGTCATCCTGCTAGGCTCGTTGATCGCCGCTTGGGTTCTGGGCCGCGTATCAAGCTCGCCGCTCAAGACGCACGAATGGATGTTGCTGGCTCTCGGCCTCACCCAGATTCCGCTGCCAGCCGCACTGTTGGTGGTGGCGTGGTTGTTCATCCTCGCATGGCGTGGCGGCAACTCATTTCCCGAACTGCAAACTTGGACCCACAATTTCATCCAAGTGCTGATCGCAGGCCTCACGCTGATCGCGCTGGGCATTTTCATCGCAATCGTCGCCGAAGGACTGCTCGGCAGCCCGGAAATGTTCATTACTGGAAACGGCTCCTACCAAGCATTGTTGCGCTGGTATGAAGCACGCAGCGCAGGCGATTTGCCGCAGCCGTTTTGTTTTTCCATCTCCATCTGGTGGTATCGCCTGCTGATGCTGCTGTGGGCCTTGTGGCTCGCTGCGTCACTGATCCGCTGGCTCACGTGGGGTTGGAAACAAATCAACGTCGGTGGGTGTTTCCGCCGCCGAGATGAGAAGAGTGACCCGCCGCCACTGCCGGGTTGCTAATCCCTGATTCGGAGCATGGTATTCAGACTTTAAATTCAATGATCTCATAGGACATATATTATGAGAAAAAAGTGCACAGCGGGTAGCTTGTAGATTCGCTCGATAGCTTATAACCCTTAGGCATGGCTCACCCCAAATTTCTTTCCTTATGACAACTCATCACGATGCCCTGTGGAATCTCACAGTCGATAAACTCCGTGCTCAGCTCAGTTTTCTAGCGCCTTCTTACAAGGTCACCCGAAAGGAGGAAGTTATTGCTGCCATCAAGGCAGAACTCGCGGGTTCTGGCTTGAAGAAGGCGTGGTCGGATCTTGATGAAACTGAAAAACTAGCCGTCGCGGAGGCGGTCTATCAACCGGACCATCAGCATCAGGCCGTTCGCTTCAAATCGAAATATGGACGTGCGGCCGAGTTTTACCGCATGCCAGTGGGGAAGACGTCCTTC
>JBGSLX010000290.1:0-19504 GCA_041740475.1 Akkermansiaceae bacterium
TCGCGGATGGAGCCGCCGGGCTGGATGCAGGCTGTGGCACCCGCATCGATGGCGGATTGGAGGCCATCGGCAAATGGAAACATCGCGTCTGATGCGACGACGCTGCCTTTGAGATCGAGACCCGCTTCTTTGGCTTTCCAAATGGCGATGCGTGAGGAATCGACCCGGCTCATTTGCCCAGCGCCGATGCCGAGTGTGCGGTCAGCTCCGGCATAAACGATGGCGTTGGATTTCACGTGTTTGACGATCCGCCAGCCGAAGCGCATGGCCCGCATTTCCTCGCCAGTGGGTGGGCGCTTGGTGACGACTTTGGATTCGAGATTGTCGAGCCCGAGCGCCGTGTGGTCGCGGTCCATCACCATGATGCCGCCGGGGCATGAACGAATCACCGGGGCTTGTTTTTCTAGCAGGTAGGAGTCGTTCATTTTCATCAGACGCCGGTTTTTCTTCTTCTGAAGAATCGCCCGGGCATCGGATTCGAAGTCGGGTGCGATGATGACATCGGTGAAAATTTCCGAGATCAAACGGGCCAGTTCGAGGGTGAGCGGGCGGTTGCAGACGATCACGCCGCCGAATGGAGCTTGGCGGTCGGTTTCGAAGGCCTTTTGCCAAGCGATGCGCAGGTCTTCATCGTCCTGTCCCACTCCGCAGGGATTGGTGTGCTTGAGAATGGCAACGGTCGGGCGGACAAAATCCAAAATGATGTCCGCAGCGGCTTCGATATCGAGGATGTTGGTGTAGCTGAGTTCCTTGCCTTGAACTTGGCTGAAATGCTTGCGGAAATTCCCGTAGAGCGCGCATTTCTGATGCGGATTATCGCCGTAGCGGAGTTCTTGTTCGAGTGGCAGATTGAGGCTGAAGTTTGCGCAGGTGCTAGTGCGACATTGGCCGAGGTAGTTGGTGATCGCGGCGTCGTATTGCGAGGTGCGCAGGAAAACTTTCACGGCGAGCTGCTCACGGGTGCCTTTGGTGGTTTTGCCGTTGTGCTCTTTCATCTCCTCGATCACGCGCGAGTAGTCTGCGGGATCGACGATCACGGTGACGTGTGAGTGATTTTTTGCTGCGCTGCGGAGCATCGAAGGCCCGCCGATGTCGATATTTTCGATGGCGTCTTCGAGGCTGACATCGGGTTTGGCGATGGTTTCCTCAAAGGGGTAAAGATTCACGACGACCAAGTCGATGGGTGGAATGTCGTGTTCTTTGGCTTGGGCGAGGTGCTCCTTGTCATCGCGGCGATGGAGCAAGCCACCGTGGACCTTTGGATGCAGAGTTTTGACACGTCCGTCAAAAAGCTCGGGCGCTCCGGTGAATTCAGAAACATCCATGACTGGCAGACCTGCATCGCGCAGGGCTTTGGCGGTGCCGCCGGTGGAGAGCAGCTCGACGCCGAGCGCGTGGAGTTCACTGGCGAAATCGGCGAGTCCGGTCTTGTCGGACACGGAAAGAAGGGCGCGTTTGATGGGCATGTCTGAGGCAGTATGAGGTTTGTGAAACCCGGCTTGAAGACGCCACCGGGTGGCCACGCCGTAAACAAGCGGTCGGTATGGAGCAAGCGCAATAGGGGCGACAGGAAGCCTTTGTGCCTACTCGGTTTCTGGGAAAAATGCGTCTTATTCTGCGTTCAGTCGCGTCTCGCGCAGCAGCTCGGCGAACCTTCCCAGAGCAGCTTGATACACGGGTCCAAGCAATGGCTGAGGTTGTAAGGTCGCGCCCGGAGCGGCCATGCAGAATACTTTTTGCAGCGATTCCAAATTCTCACCGCTTGCCGATGCGGCGATCAGCGCTGCGCCGAGTGCCGCCGAATTCGAGACATCCAGTCGCTCGACCGGTGCCTGAAAAACATCCGCGACGAGCTGGGCGATGCCGTCATTTTTCGATGCGCCACCGGTGAGGCGGATGCGTTCGGCAGGCACTTCCATCCATTCCGAGTGCAGGCGCATGTTGAGAAATTGTCCTTCCAGCAAGGCTCTCACCTGTAAGCCGGGCTCCGACGCAGACTCGAATGCGCTTTCACCTTTGAACACGGGTCCGGTGAAGTCGTGACGCGGAGTGATCTCTGGTCCGAAAAATGGCAGCATCAGGTTCTTGCCTGCGGAGTCGCTCGTTTCTGCCAGTGCAGCGCGGTCGAATGCCGACCAATCGAGCCCGAGTTTGTCGCGGAGTGCCTCGCGGGAGAGCGAGCCGTTGCGGAAACAAATCAGCGACATGAAACCGCCCGCCGGATTTCCAAAGACGTGGCCATAGCCGTTCGGGTCGGTTTTCGCGAAGGGCATCGCGGCGAAAAACGTGTCACTCGTGCCCAATGAAATCACGATATTGCCGGGTGTGGTCGCGCCCATGCCGACCAACGATGCGGGGTTATCCCCGGTGAAAAGTGCGACGCGGCAATCAGCGGAGAGCCCGTATTTTCCGACGAAATACGACGATACAGTGCCTTGCACAGTCGAGGCGAGAGCAGGGCAGGGGAGCTTGCCCAGCAATCCGGGGGCAGTGGCAGCGAGCAACTCGGCATCCCACTCCAGTGTGGCCAAGTTCAGCAAATTCATGCCTGCGCCATCGCCGTAATCAATCGAAGCTGGTTTGCCTGCGATCACGGAAGCCAAGAACGAACTCACCAAGTGAATCTGTGCGGTGCGCTCGTAGGCGGCAGGATCGAGTTTGTAAAAGAGCCGGATTTGCGGGCCAGTGAAGCGCTCGATGGCGATGGATCCGCTGCGACTGCAAACTTCCGCCGCGCCATCCATTGCGGCGGTGATTTCCGCGCATTCTTGGCCGGTGGAGGTGTCCATCCAGATTGGCGATGTCGAGCGAGTGAGCGCTGGGGAAAGCTGCGCAGAAAGACTGTGCGCGGTATCGAGCGAGGCCAAGCGATCCGTGAAAGTCGCATCAAGATAGACCGAGCCGTGCTGTTGACCGGAGCCCGCGATCATTTGCACTTTGGAAAGATCTGTCAACGAGCTCAGCCGGGAGAAAAGCAGGTCCATCGCATCGAGCCACATCCGTGGGTCGGCATGGACTTCACCGCCTGCGGCTCCCGGGATGAATCCGCTGGGAGCGCCGTATTGCGGCAGATCCGCGCCGAAGTTGACTGAGCATTGGCAGGTGATTTCTCCCGCTGTGGGATCAATTAAAACTGCGGTGAGTGACTGGGTTGATGAATCTAGGCCGAGGAACATGCTTCGAGTTTGTGGATCGAACCGAGTTTTCCAAGCACAAGATTTCTCGAATCAACCACGCAGAGGAGAGAGGAAATCCAGATACCACGCCCAGAGTTTCCAGCCACCAAATGCCCAACTCAGCGCTCCCATCGCGAGAAATGGCCCGAATGGAAGTGGTTTGCCAAAACCGACGCGACCGATGATCGCTGCGATGATCGCGAACATGGAAGCTGCAAACAGCGAGAAAAACACGCCAGTCCATCCAAAAAACGCACCGATCATGCCCAGCAAATGAATGTCTCCCATGCCCATCGCTTCGCGCGGAATGACGACCGAAGTGGCCATGCCATCGAGTGATTTCAACACCGATAGATGACGCGCCGAACCATCCGGCAGCTCGATTTCCAACTCGCGAATCGTCAGCGTGCCGCCTGCTACCGATTCGCCGTCCACCCGGATTTCGGTGCATTCGATCAAGAGCCGATCCGTCTTCCGCGAGAACATGTCCCACCAAGGCACCGCCTCGCCATCGATAACGAAGCACATCGGATCGTGTTCGCCCTCGGGCTCGCGCAACTGCCAAGTGACGGGCTTGTCAAATCGCAGCGCTTTTTTGCCGAACGCCATTTTCCCAAGTAGCACCACGCCCCACAGCCCGAAAAATCCGCAGGTCCAGCCAATCGCGCCATGTTGCAGGCCAGACAGCCAATCGCCCGCAGTGCCAGCCATCACCGGCAATTGCGGCCACAGCGCACAAGCGATCAGCCCCACCACTGAGCCCACCCAGGTCAGCGTCGTGGGAATGATCAGGTGCTCAGCATCAATGAAAGTGACCGCCACCAGCAGCGCGGCCATGACCCACAGCGGAATGATCACTTGCGGCGGAAAAACCTGCCACAGCGCGGTGAACAAGACCGCAGTCAAAAGCTCGACGCCAAAGTAGCGAAACGCAATCGGAGCACGGCACTCGCGGCATTTTCCCCGCAGCCACAACCAACTGACCATCGGCAAGTTCAGGCACATCGGAATCGGCTTTTTGCAGATCGGGCAAAATGACCGCTTCGGCTCATTGACCGACATTCCAAGCGGCACTCGATAAATCACGACATTCAAAAATGAGCCGATGCAGGAGCCGATCAAAAATGCCGGGATCAGCCATATCCAATGCTCAAATGATGGGTAAAACAAAGTGGCGTGATTCAATCCGACACGCTCCCACTGCCAAGAACAAAGGTCGCTTGATTTCCAATCTGGGAACGCCGACGTCCTCGTCGGCATTGCAGATGCAATCTGGGAACGCCGACGTCTCGTCGGCATTGCAGATGAGAATGCCAACGATGACGTTGGCGCGCCCGGGGATTCGCCCGCCGTATTTTACAAAATTGAAAACCCGCATCAACACCTTGATTTGAAGGGTCGCTATTCCTGAAGGCAATTTTTTGATTGTCTTTTCAAGCCTGAGAGCAGAAACACGCGTCGGTCACGTCCTCCCCAAGATTGGTCCACCCCCAGATCAACATCCCCTATGAAACATAAATTTATTACACGAACTGTGTGGTTAACTGTGATTACCGCATCCAGCGTGCCGTCTGTTACTGCTGCGAATCGAGTGATCACCCCAGCTTTTCCAACAAGAATTTTGCCGATCACTCAGTTTGTTTACACAATCAACAACGTTGTGTTTACGCAGAACGCTGAAGCCACAAATTCATCGCTCACCCCTCAGACTCAGCCAGTGATAGCACAACGAATCACTGCAGGTGGACGCAATCTGGATTTCTTCAACTTTGCGGGTGCCAGCCTGCGCAATGTCAATGGCGTCTTTGGTCAGTCCAACGTGCAACCCGCAAATAGCGGAATTGGCATCGTTACCACAACTGGCGAAGCCAGCGTGAGCCTTGGCAAGCCAGCATTTGATGCAGGCTTAGTGGCAAGCACGCAAAATTCTAACCTGCTGAACTACATTCGTTATGATGGTCAGAATACTACGCCGACTGCGGCTTTTGACTATGATCTGTTGTTTCAAAAAGCCTATCAGCCGACTGACGCCTTTTTGATTCAAGAAAGAGACGGCAATACATACTTCGGAATCACTCCCTTGGGCATCAATGGCAATCCGATTCCTAACGCCAACATCTTGTTTATGGGTGGAAATACAGACGCTGCTCCTGAAAGTAGTGGCACTCGTCTGACACGGTATGATTGGAACACAGGAATCACTCATTCTACTTACCAGTCTGCGCAGCCCTTCGTGTTCACGGTCGTTGAAGCGGATGAATTCTTCGTGGGGACTACCGTTCCCACCGCCGACCAGATCGTCTATGGTTTCCGAATCGATAACAACGGCAATGCCGATGTGAAATTCTTCGGCTTGAGCGATGACACGTTTGATAACAATCCAGACAATCCGCTGCTCATCCCAGAACCGACCACGATGCTGACCACGACTTTGGGTTTGCTCGCGTTGCTCAGACGTCGCAGATGATTGGCGAACAGTAATTTTTCATCCAGCTTTCAAACACCCATGGCAATTGAGCCTTGGGTGTTTTTTATTTGGATCTATGAGCTTCCATAAAATCTCCGCGATAACTGATGAACTCACCGTTTTTTGATATTTGAAACCCACGAAATCCACCGATTTGGCACCGCGAGTTCCATTTGAAGCATTCATGCGGCAGGCGCTGCATGATCCGGTGAGCGGCTACTATGCTCGCCGCATCAAGGGAATCGGGCACTGTGGGGATTTTACGACTGCGCCGATGCTCAGCGACTCGCTCGCCTGCGCAATATCCGCATGGGCTGCGCGGGCGATGAAGGAAACAGGCTGCCGGGACTTGATCGAAATCGGACCCGGTGAGGGGTTTCTCTCAGCCGCCGTGCTCCGAGATATGTTATGGCGGCAGCGATGGAAAACCCGGCTCCATCTTGTGGAAACGTCCGCTCCGCTCGCAGAGATTCAGAAAAAACAACTCGGTCGCAGCGCGACTTGGCATGATTGCCCGGCACGAGCGCTCGCGGCTTGTGGCGGAAAAGCGGTGATTTTCTCCAACGAGCTGGTGGATGCGTTTCCAGTGCGCTTGTTTGAAAAGTCGAATCGCGGATGGCACGAAGTCGCCGTTTCATGGAAGGCGGGTCGGGCGAGTGAATCGCTGATGGAGCTGGCACCATTGCCGCCGTCTTCAGGATTTTCTGAAATTCATCCCGTCGGGCAGCGCATCGAAGTGCATGCTTCTTACCGCGAATGGCTGCTCAATTGGTTGCCACATTGGAAAGCTGGCCGCCTTTTGACGATCGATTACGGCGCCGAGGCAGAAACGCTCTACCGCAGACGCCCACGCGGCACTTTGCGCGGATATTTGCTGCAACAACGGATGGAGGGATTGGAAATTTACCAAAATCCCGGTCGGCAGGATTTGACGGCGGATGTGAATTTTACCGACTTGGTCGATTGGAGCGCACCGTGGCTGAGTGAGAACAAGCTGCAATCTCTGGCGGCGTTTCTCCGTGGATTCCACGATCCACGGCATCCCGCAGACCGTGCCTTGTGCGATGAGAACGACGCTGGTGGAGCCTTTTCGGTGCTCGATCAGCGTTGCGCGGCATCGATCTAAGTTCAGAGATTGGGACCATGAATTCGTCGAAATCGACAAAATTAGAAAGTTGAAGCGGGCCGCGATTCACCCAGCAGGAAAAGCCTCTCAACCCATTATCGGATCCTCTTTCGCGGCTGTTCGAACTTTTCGTTGGTTTCATCAGCCGCATCGCACCTTACCTCTGGCGTTGACCCGACGGGCTTGGCGTGCAAGCTCCGCGCCCGATGATCTCAGTCTTGTCTTTGCGTGTCGAATTTGGCGCGCGCGTTCTGTTTAACGACCTCACCTTTTCCGTGCAGCCGCGCGAGCGCATTGCTTTCGCCGGGCACAATGGTGCGGGGAAATCCACTTTGATGAAATGCATCGCCGGCATTCAGCCGCCCAGCAGTGGTCAGGTGGTTTTGCCCAGAGGCACGAAGGCGGGCTACTTGCCGCAAGAAGGGATTCACGTGCGCGGTCGCTCGCTGTGGCAAGAAACCGAATCCGCCTTCGGCGAAACGCTGGCCCTGAGCGAAAAAATCGACCGACTCGTCGATGAGTTGGCCGATCTCGATCCACGCTCCTCGCCCTACGCGGAGATGCTGAACGACATCGGCGAACTCGAACTGAAGCTCGATGCTGCAGACCCTGCTCGGATGAAGCCGCGCATCGAGTCGGTTCTGAAAGGCTTGGGATTCCGGGAAAAAGACTTCACGCGCGATTGCTCCGAGTTTTCCGGTGGTTGGCAGATGCGCATCGCCATGGCCAAGCTGTTTCTGCAAGAGCCCGAGGTTTTGCTGCTCGACGAGCCGACCAACCACCTCGACATCGGCACGCAGATTTGGGTGGAAAACTACCTCGTGAACTACCCCGGAGCGATCATCCTGATTTCTCACGATCGCGGGCTGCTCGACAAGCTCTGCACCCGCACCATCGCCTTCTCGCACGGACGGGCCGAAGAATATGCGGGAAATTTCTCCTACTTTGAGCGCGAGTCGGTGATCCGCCGGGAGACGCAGCGCAAGCAATTCGAGTCGCAGCAGCGTGAGATCGCCGAGATTCAGCGCTTCATTGATCGCTTCCGCGCTTCCGCAAACAAAGCCACGTTGGTGCAGTCGCGCATCAAGATGTTGGACAAAATCGAGCGCATTCCCGAGCCCGAGCGCGACGATGCCGTGATGAGCTTCAAGTTTCCACCGCCGCCGAATTCCGGGCACATGGTCGCGAAACTCGAAAGCGTGGCCAAAAGCTACGGCCCGCTCAACGTGCTCAGCGGCTTCGATTTCGAAATCAACAAAGGCGAGAAAATCGCCATCGTCGGCCCGAACGGGGCGGGAAAATCGACATTTTGTCGGCTCATCACCGCGCAAGAAGAGCCGGACACTGGCAGCCACACGTTCGGTCACAAAGTCGCTTGTTCGTTTTTCTCACAAAACCACGCCGACGAATTGGACCCGCAACTCACGGTTCTGGAGACGGTGCAAGCGGCGGCCTCGCGCGAGTCCGCCCCCCACGCGCGGAATCTCCTCGGCTGCTTCTTGTTTCGCGGAGACGACGTTTTCAAAAAAGTGGGCGTTCTTTCTGGCGGTGAGCGCTCGCGTGTGGCGCTCGTCTGCATGCTGCTGCGTCCCGCGAATTTCCTGATTCTGGACGAGCCGACGAACCACCTCGACATGCAATCGCAGGATGTGCTCCAACGAGCGCTGACGGATTATCCGGGCAGCGTGCTGATCGTTTCTCACAACCGCTCATTTCTCGATACGCTGGTGGACAAGACTTTGGAGTTCCGCCCCGGCGAGCAGCCGCGGTTATTCTCGGGAAACATCAGCTACTACCTCGAAAAAACGTCATCTGAAAGCCCATCCGCATCGCCCAGCGCGGCGACTGGCAGTGCGCCCTCTGGACCGAAAATTTCGAGGAAAGATCAGCGCCGCCAAGAAGCCGAGGCTCGCGAAATCCGCAGTAAAGTCCTCAAACCGCTGGAGACCGAGTTTGCAGCGCTGGAGGCGAAAATCGCGGAATTAGAAAGCGCCCAAGCCACGCACACTGCGGAGCTGTCCGATGACCAAATCGCAGGCGATCCTGACAAACTCCGGGAAACCACCAACAAGGTCGGCAAAATCACCACCGCGCTGGAAAACAGCTACTCGCGCTGGGGCGAGCTTTCCGACGAGATCGAGAAAGTCCGGGCGAAAATCGGCCTCGTTTGACTCGCTGTCTAAGGCAGCAAAGGGTGCAGTGCGGCTACATTTGGAAGGCTTCAGCGCATCAACATGCAAAAAGAGTTTTTTCACCGCCAAGCCGCCGCGTGTGCCAAGTGATAGAAATGGAAAATCGAATTGGCAGGGGTGAAAGAGGGTATGACGAAAGGCATTTTGGAATTCACTTGGCGCACTTGGCGGCTTGGCGGTTCAAATTTATCCCATTCGTTTGAGCTTATTCATGGAGCAATCTCTAGTGCGGGCACCCAAGCAAGCGGTGCGCAGAAAGAGGATACGCCGCATTTTTCCAAAGATGCGCGAGGCCTGCGGACTGGACACCCTGAGGTCGCGGTCCCAAATTTCGCGCATGGATCACCACACAGGATTCGCCCCACGCGGCGCGAAGGCAGAAGTCGAGGAAGGATTGGATTTCACTCCCAAGTTTGACAGCGATGGGCTCATCCCGGCGCTTGCGATGGACGCCGTCACGCGTGAGCCGCTGATGCTCGCTTACATGAATGCCGAATCGCTGCGGCGCACGCTGGAGATTGGCGAGGCGGTCTATTGGTCGCGTTCACGGCAGGAATTCTGGCACAAAGGCGCCACTTCCGGTCACATCCAGCGGATTGTGGAAATTCTGACCGACTGCGATCAGGACGCGCTGATTCTTTACGTCGAGCAAATCGGCGCAGGCGCATGTCACAGCGGTCGTGGCTCATGTTTTTACCGCAAGGTTCTGACGCCGAAAGCGGGTGAAACGGCAAAACTCGACTGGACTGGTGCCGAGAAATCCTTCGATCCCGAAGCGGTTTACGGAAAACACTGAGATTCGGTCAATTTCGCGGTTGCAATTGCCAAATCTACCCGCTAGTTGCTTCCCCCCCGCGCGATTAGGCAAGACGCACCGCACGTTCATTCACCATCTCATTTCCGCTAGGAGGCCCCATGACCATCATTGATAAAATCGAACAAGAACAACTGAAGCCAGACGTCGCACCCTTCAATGTGGGAGACACCGTGAAAGTACATTGCCGCGTGGTGGAAGGCGGCAAAGAGCGCATTCAGATTTTCGAAGGGCTGGTGATCGGTCGCAAAGGCTCTGGAGTGAATGCTTCCTTCACTGTTCGCAAAATTTCCTACGGCGAGGGTGTCGAGCGCGTCTTTCCAGTTCACACACCGCGCATCGCCAAGATCGAGGTCACCAATCGTGGCAAGGTCCGCCGCGCCAAGCTCAACTACCTGCGCAGCCGTGTTGGCAAGCGCGCGTTGTTGGTGAAAAGCGCCAACTGAGTTTCATCCAGATTTTTCAAAACACCCCGCTGGTCATCCAGACAGGGTGTTTTTCTTTTTGGGTGGCTGAGGATTTCCACTTTCCCAAAAGAAGCCGCAACGCCAGCTTCGCGACGTGCAAGTTCCTGTCATCGTGGTGATTCTGCTTTGTCTCGGCGTGATCGGCGGAGTCGGGTGGTTCAACATGCGCCAACACGATTTTTTGACGCCGCCGTCGGATGCGGTGCTGAATGAGATTCGGAAAAAAGCGGCGTCCTCGGTTCCTCCGGCCGACCACCCTGATGCACTTGGCGAGGAAGCTGCGCCAAAGTCAACGACGGTCGCGGTGCCGATGATTGATCTCGGGGATTTCGCCCGAGCACCAAAACTTGCGGAATATCGCAAAGACGCGTCCATGGGCGCGGATTCCTTGGTGGATCTGGCAGAACGTTTGGAAGCTGCTGGCCAAGCGCAGCGTGCCTTGCTCGCTTGGGAGCGAGTGCTCGACAGCGCGCCTGCTCAGGAAGCGCAGACGCTCGCTGCGATTACCGCCGTTCAGCGACTGCGCTCCGGCTTGTCCGATTGGAAAGCCATGCCAGAGGACGCGATCGCCATCACGCTGCATGCCGGAACTGGGAAAACCACTGCCGCGCTGCTTGAGCCGGTGCTCACGCAAATCGCGAGCGAGATGAGCCAATCATCCGCAGGCATTCTCAAGATTTCCGCCAAAGTCGCCGCTGGCAACGACATACCCGAATCGCTCGGCCCGCCGCCAGTCGCGCTTTGGTTCGCAGGAGAAGGAGAAGAACCGCTTTCCACGGAAATCCTCTCATTCACGGTCGGTGCGCCGGAGAACTTGCGTGCGGATGTGCTGGCGACTTTGAGCAAGCTGCTACGCGGATATTTGGCCAGAACGTCATCGCTCACGATCCCAGAAGTTTCCGCACCAGATGGAACGCCCGAAACCTCCAGCACGCCTCACATCACTCGCCTTGCTTGGAGAGAACTCGGCACCCGCCTCACCCGAGTTCGCAAGTAATTCCCCGGGAACGCCGAGCTCCCGCTCGGCAAACTTCTCCGCCGCTCGGCACCACTCCACCCTCAGAAAGAAGTGCGCAACCTCGCGTAGAAAAATCCCATCGCATCTTCACTCGGCGCATTGCCCGGATCCAAGATGAGCTGCGCGCCCAGCGAAAACTGACTGTGACGCGTGGCTTGGAAGCGGTGAAACATTTCGATCACCTTTTCATTTTGCGAAGCGCTCGCTTGCGGCTGGGCAAACGAAACCGCGAGCCCGGTCAGATCGTCGTTGCGCCCGAACAGCCCATTTAGCCCGACTCCCGCTTGTGCCAACTGCCTGACGTTGGTCAGCGTGGCATCGGAGTAGGCGTAGCGCCCGAAGACTTGCAGCGTCTCGGAAAGCCGTTGGTCAGCGATGAAATTGATGCCTTGGTCGGATGGCAGACCGTCCGCTGAGCGCGAATCCATATACCAAAGCCCGACGGCATAGCGGCCAGCACCGAGTCCGTCGATGGTGGGCGTGTAACCTGCCTCGGCGAAAGAAAAGAGCTCCCACTCGTCAGTGAGTGAGTCGAATCCCGCCGTGCGCGTGTTGCTGTAGGCGTTGGCAGTTCCGGCAGTCAGATAGAATTGCTCCGTGGGACGTATTGAAAAACCCGCCATCGGGCCGTGGCCGGGAAATGGCACGGCCGGGTTCGCGGAAATGTGCCGACTGGCAAATGAGTTGTTCACATTTTGCATCAAGTGCGAGCCGACGTAGTCCGATGGATCTGCCCGACCGATCAGGATGCGCAAGCGAGCATCGTAGAAGCGCTGGATCCAGTAAAGGTCGCGCACCACGCCGCCGCGGTCGTTGAAAGTGTTGACGGTATTGATCAGCGTCCCGTTTTGACCACCGATCACTGAGGGCGGCTGCGCTCCCAGATCGTAGCGATATTCGACGCTGGCGACGAGGCGGCCGGTGTCTTCCGTGCCGCGTCCGAGAAGCGTCCACGAACTCACGATGTCCAAATCTCCTGCCAAGCCAGAGTGATCGCTCAATCCGCCGCTTGGCTGTGCGAACAATATGGTATGCGCCACGCCGAGCCGGAAGCCCGTATCGCGGTATAACGATTGCAGCTCCTGCGACATCCAATCGAGCGGACGTTCCAAGCCCAGCGGATCCAGGTAGCCGGACCTCGTGGAGTAAATCTCTTCAAGCTCCGCCTCGGGAGCCGTTCCGGCGTCACCCGGCGAGAAGTCATCGGAATCGTCCACTTCTACAGGTGCGGCTGCGGCGCCCGTCACCAGCAAGCCGGCCAACACACAGCTTCCAACAAACGGGCGGATCATTGCGCGAAAATTTGACATAGCTCAGTCAATCGAGGTTGGTAGGTTATTTCGACTTACCACTTTTCCCATCTCCGTATGGGTCCACAGGAACTTCTCCAGGGAGGTAGTTTGGCAGCATTCTCGATGGGAAAATGGCCAGCAAGGCGATGCCTCCAAGCGTGAAAAATGCGATTTTCAGGGCTTGCAGGCGCGCCTCCTCGTTGATGCTCATGGCCGCGTCCACTTGCTCTGGCGTGGCTGTGGTCTGGCTCAGGCGTTCCTCAAGGCGATCATTGCTGAGGAAATTGATGCTGTTCAGGTCCAGTTGATCGGTGAACTCGCTGGTGATCACCGGGTTTTCCGTGATGGAACTCATCACTCCCGCGCTGAGAGCGCCGACGACCAGTGCGCCAATCACCGCCGTGCCGACCGAGGCCGCGAGATTATTCGCCGTGCCGCGCAATGAGCCGACGTCGCCCGAAAGTTCCTTGGGCACCGAGGTGACTAAGACGTTGAAGAGCAGCGTGACCAATGCGCCCTGACCGACTCCGAATGCGACCAAGCCCAAGATCACCGGGATCGTCGCCCAGTTATTGCTGACCACAAATGCCAGCCAGAACGCGCCTGCTGCCACCACCATGAAGGCATAACTTGCGATCTGACGCGGGCTGAATCGGTCGTAAAGGCGCACGATCAGGATCGCAGTGAAGACCACAGACAGGTTGAAAGGCATCATCGCCATCGCCGTCTGGAACGAATCCCGCCCCTGCACGATTTGGATGTAGAGCGGCACCGTGAAGGTGGTGGCCGCCTCCATGGAGACGTTCAGGAACATCGCCAGCACCGCAGCGCGCTCTCGTGCGGACTCGATGACCCGCAAGTCGAGCAACGGTACTTGGTTCAGTTCCACCCGACGGCGCGACCAAACTAGAAATCCTGAGAAAATGACCAATCCGACCACGATCAACATCGGAGCTGGCGACAGACCATACAACTCGAACGGCGCACTTGGCCGTGCCATGAAAAGTCCCCAGCCACGGACGTTGTTGAAGCCAAAGGTTAGGCTGATGATGCCGAGGGCTGCTAGAATCACGCCGATGGTGTCGATTTTTACCTCGGGTCGCGGCGGTGAAGACTTGAGCTTGAAGCTCATAATCAGAATGGCGAGGGCGTGAACGATCAGTAGGGCAAAAGCCACGCGCCAGCTTACGAAGCGCTCCAGCGTTCCAATGACTAGGAAAGCGAGCACCGAGGCCATGGCCCGCGCGGAACCGAGCCAACCGAGCGCTTTCGCCTGTTGTTTCCCTTTAAAATGATTGGCGATCAAGACCACCAGCGTGGGCACTAATGCCGCACCTGCTAGGCCCGCCAATCCTTGAGCCGCCAGCATCACCGATGCCGTGGGGCTGGTCACCATCAGGATCAGCGCGATCAAGAATAAGCCGACTGCCGACTGGAAGAAGAGTTTCGAACCGAAGCGTTGGCCGAGCTTCGCGCCGAGCATCACGAAGCCGGAAACTCCGAGAGAATACATGATCACCGCCGTTCCCACTGTCGTAGGAGCGGTGTTGAAACTTTTCACCATGCCGCTCATTGAGATTGGCAGTGCGGCCACGTTGAAGGACATCAAGGCTTGACCCATCGCGATGACCACCATCGGCAGCCAAGGGTCCATTTTTTCGTGATCTGCCGCAGATTTAGAATTCGAGGTGCTCATTTGTTTTGGGGGAGTTAGTTGTTTTGAGAGTGGGAATAGTCTGAGCTACGCAGCTTCATTTAGCCGGTTTGGAAACGAAGAGGTCCATGCCGAGTTCCTCGGACAAGAACTTGGCGACGAGCTGGCCTTTTACGCTGTTTCCTGCGGCGTCGAGCGGCGGAGCGAAGGTGCCGAGCCCGCCTTTTCCCGGGGAAACGGTGACGATCCCGCCACCAATGCCGCTCTTGCCGGGAAGGCCGATGTCGAACAACCAGTCGCCGGATGTTTCGTAAAGTCCCGCCGTGGCCATCGCGGCGAGCGCGTAGTGGCAGACCGCTGGATCGACGATTTTCTCATCGGTGATCGGGTTTACGCCGCCATCAGCGAGCGTCGCGCCCATCACGGCGAGATCCTTGGCGCTCACATTGAGCGAGCACATCTTGGTGTAGAGATCGACCGCTTCGGACGGCTCTAAGTAAATCGCGCCGTAGCTTTGCAGGACTCTAGCGATGCCTTGATTTCGAAAATTCGTCGCGGTCGCCGATTCGTAAACTTCTTCGTTGAGCGGTACTTCATGGCCGGCGAAACGGCAGAAACCCTCGTAGATGAAGTTCCATTTGTCCTCATGCGTCGCACCGGGAACTAAGCTGGTAACGGCGATCGCACCAGAATTGACCATCGGATTGGTTAGACCTTGCGGGTGACGTTCGATGCCTGCGACGGAGTTGAATGGAAAACCGGTGGCGTTTGCGCCGACTTTGCGCCGGACCTCTTGGACGCCGATTGCCTGTGCGACCAGCGCAAACAGGAAGGGCTTGGAAACACTCATGATAGAGAACGGATGATCCGCTTCTCCGATCTCGTAAATCCTGCCGCTCACCCCGACCACGCAGATGCCAAAAAAATCGGCAGGCACGCGTTCAAGCGCGGGATACACCTTGGAGTTCGTTCCTTCTGTGTCGTTCTTAAAGCGGCGGTGCGCTTCCGCGACTAATTCAGCGACCTCCTCCGGTGGCGGCAAGTTGCCAGTGGAAATGTAAGGCACATGGCGAAACGCTGCATTTTGCTCATCCATGGAAAACTAACCTTTCCAAAAGCCGAGCGGTGTCAATTTTTTAACAAGCGACGAGTTAGCTGGAGCGGATAGGCTGGCTCACCTCAGAAGATTGAACCGCAGATTTCGCGGATTTTCGCAGATGATGATTTTGAATATCTTGGTTTCTGTCGTTTGAAAAACCGCATCTGTGTTCATCCGCTAGATCCGCGGTCAAAATATCTGTGCCTAACATTTCTCCTAAAGTCGCTGCCATGAGAAGCATCGGGCATTGATTCCTGTTGCACCGTCTGAAAGAGTCCGCCGCGTGAAACAAACCATCGTAACTTTGGACATGGAGGGTGTGCTGACTCCGGAAATTTGGATCGCCGTGGCGGAAAAAACGGGCATCCCGGAGCTCCGTCGCACCACCCGCGATGAGCCGGATTACGACATCCTCATGCGCGGGCGGCTCGATATTCTCGCTCAGCACGGACTCAAGCTCTCGGACATCCAAGCCGTCATCGGCACGCTGGATCCACTGCCCGGCGCTCGCGAGTTTCTGGATGCGCTGCGGATGCAAACTCAAGTGGTCATTCTCTCGGACACATTCGAGCAATTCGCCGCTCCTTTGATCGAGAAGCTCAACTGGCCCACGCTTCTTTGTCACCGCTTGGTGGTGGAGGATGACCGGATCGTGGACTACCAACTCCGCATCCGTGAACAAAAGCGCGAAGCGGTAAAAGCCTTCCGAAACATGAACTACTTCGTCGTCAGTGCGGGCGATTCCTACAACGACACGACGATGTTGATCGAGGCAAACGTCGGCTTTCTGATCCACGCGCCGCAGAATGTGAAAGATGAATTTTCCCAGTTTAAAGCCGTGGAATCACTGGCGGATTTGCTGGTTGAGATTCGTGGGGCATTGGCAGGTTGAGCGGGGAAATTCTTGCCGGAGTGGCTCGCTTCGGGAGCCATATCCCGCAGCGGCGGCTTGAAGCCGCCTGTGTGTTTCATGGCGTCTGGAAAACGCCACTCGGCTACGCGATCCCGATGGGATGGTGCTGGGGCTTGTCAACTTGAGTGAAATGCGGATGGTCTTTTGCACATGAGTTTTTTGGATCGCTGTGAGCGCCGATGTGGCTGGTTGTCGTTTCCCGGGTTTTTAAGGTACTACGCCATCATGCACGCGGTGGTGTATTTGCTTCAGGCGTTCAGACCGGACATCGGTGTGTTGCTTGAGTTTGACCGTGCGCTGATTCTTTCCGGGGAGGTCTGGCGCTTGGTGACTTTTTTATTCTCGTCATCCGGCTTGGGTGGCATCGGCGGTCTTGGTCTGCTGTTTTTGTTCTTCATGGTGATGATCGCCTTCATGATGAACGACGCGATTGAAGGCGCGTGGGGTGTGTTTAAAACAAGCATGTTTCATTACTGCGGAGTGCTTGGATTGATCATCGCCAACTTCTTGTTTCCCCATGCGATGAGCGGCTCGGGATTTTTGATTTATGGCGCATCGTTTTTCGCCTTTGCCACGCTGTTCCCGCGCATGGAGTTTTTGATGTTTTTTATCCTGCCGGTGCAGGTGCGTTTCCTCGCGATGTTTCAGGCCGCGATGATGGCGATCTCGGTGTTCAGTAACTGGCTGCTCTTGCCATTTTTCCTGCTGAGCTGTGCCAACTATTTGATCTGGGCGGGAATTCCTGCACTGCGCGGAACGGCGCGGGTGATCGAGAGCAAGCAACGGCGCAAGCGTTTCAACGCCGCCAAAGAGCCAGATGAGCAGTCATTTCACAGTTGTGAACGCTGCGATCGCACGGAAGTGACGGACCCGCAGCTCGAATTCCGCGTCGGTCCCGATGGGCGGGAATACTGTGCGGAACATCTGCCGGAGTGACGTTTCAGAGCACTTCTTCCACGAACAACGAGCGCTGAAACATCGAAAACGCCTCGGGTTCCTCGCCGGTGCCGAGAAAACGCGGCGGGATGCCAAGCTGGTCGTGGATCGTCACGGCGATGCCACCTTTGCCGGAGCCGTCGAGCTTGGTGACGATCAAGCCATCGAGCGGGCTGGCTTTGTGAAATTCCTTCGCTTGGTTCAGCGCGTTGGTGCCAGTGGTGGCGTCCACCACGAGCAGAGTGAGGTGCGGTGCGGTATCGTCCTGTTTGGCCAGCGTGCGGCGGATTTTTCCGAGTTCTTCCATCAGATTGTGCCGCGTGTGAATGCGTCCAGCGGTGTCGCAGATGAGGAACTGTGCCCCGGCAGAAATTGCTTTTTGATGCGCGTGGAAACAGACCGATGAGGGATCGGCGTTGGGGTTGCCTTTGACGATGGTGAGGCCGAGCCGCTCGCACCAGCGCTCGAGCTGCTCCACCGCTGCGGCGCGGAAGGTGTCGGCGGCGGCGAGAATCACGGAAAATCCGCGAGTTTTCAGCCACAGGCCGAGCTTCGCGCTGGAGGTGGTTTTTCCGGTGCCATTGACACCGACGACCAAGATCACGAACGGCTTGCCATCGCGGCGGGGCAGGGGAGGCGGCGAATCCGCTGGCAAGCGCTGCGCGAGGTGGCGGCGCGTGGTTTCCACGACATCCTCAGCGGAAACTTTGCGGCCCAGAGCTTGGAGTTCTTCGATGATCGCGGAGCTCATCTTCACGCCGAGGTCCGAGGAAATGAGATCGGCTTCGAGATCGTCCCAATCGACTTCCGCGCGATTGGTGACTTTGTTGAAGAGTGATTTGAAAAAGCCAGCCATGGGTGCGGGGGAAGACAAGACACAAGACGCAAGACTGCAAGGCGCAAAGATGCAGAATGCCACATGGGAGATGCGCACACTCCGCTCATTCCCGCGTGAAGCGCAGGCGGATGAAGCGCTTGTCTGGATCGCCGGTGACGAGTGGGTCGCGAGTGCGCACGGTTTCCACATCGTTTGCGGTGTTAATGACTTCGAGCGGCAACGCGGTCCACGATCCCAATTCTTCAGATGACTCCGCGCCATAGGCGATTCCCTCAAGCCCAGCGGGGCGGGTGAAGATGAGGGTGAGCCCGTTTTCATCGCGAGTGGCGGGTGGCATCGGCGTGAACTCCCACGGGTCGCTTCCCAGCGCGAATTCTGCGAGATTGCAGAGTCCGTCGCGTTCTGGGTCCTCCAGATCCTCGGCAGATCCATCGAGAATCTGCTGTTCGGTGAAATTTTCCTGCTGCCAGCCCGCGAAATTGTTGCGGCTCTCGATCACGAGTGTGCCATTTGCAAAGCCTTCGTGGTTCGGGTCCGTGATTGTGGCGACGACTGGATAAGTGCCGACAGCGCTGGGCTCGGTCAGTGATCCATCGTAAGTGACCGTCGTGGAAAGTCCGGCTGGCGTGGTGGTGGCGATGACGGCTTTCGGATGTGTGTCATAGGTCTGGGTGAGATTGGAGAGGACCACCGTGGCGGAGGCCTTGGCCACGACGAGTATGCCGCTTTCACTGCCTTGGTAATTCGGGTCGGTAATGACGGCCTGGACCGCATAAGTGCCCGCGTTGACCGGCGCGGACGCATAGCCCGGGTAGGAAATTTCGTGCAGCAAACCCGGTGGGTCGGTGGTGACGGTCACGATGCGCGGCGAGCCATTGTCGTAGGTCTGGTTGAGAGCGCCGAGCGTGAGGGTCGCAGTCGCGGGATTGACCGTCACGCTGGCGAAATTGGTGAATGCGCCGCTGGTTGCCGAGACGGAGAACGGGCCGCCGGCAGTGGTTGCGGAGAAGAGTCCGCTGGAATTGATCGTGCCCCCACCCGATTGGTTCCAGATGAAGGACGAGGGCTGGCTGGTCATGGAAGCGCCGAACTGGTCATTGAGCAAGGCGCTGAAACCTTGGCTTTGGCCCACCGTCAGCGAGGCTACTGATGGGGAAATCACCAAGCCGGAGGCGGTTTGCACGATTCTCAGATTCACCGAGCTATTGGCCGCGAGACCTTGACTGTCGGTGATGGTGACGGTGGCGGTGTAGTCGCCAGTTTTCTCGAATTCTGCGGTGGTGGAATTGGACGTGTTCGTGGCGTTGGGATTGACGAAAACCGGTGCCGGGCCGGTGACATTCCACGTGTAAGTCAGGCCGCTTGCACCGCCGTCATCGGTGGCGTTCACGCTGAGGATAGTGGCAGTGCCGCGTTCGATGCGCCAGACGCTGCTATCGAGGTCGGTCACGGTTTCGGTGGTGGAACTGGTCGCCGCGCTGGTGATTGCTGGGGCTTGGTTGGAGAGGTCGC
>JBGSLX010000291.1:0-6100 GCA_041740475.1 Akkermansiaceae bacterium
GCTGCTTCCCCATAGCAAAAATGTGCCAACGCATTTTTCCCTCTGGAGGAGCAGGATGTCTGAGAATGGTCAAATCACACGAAAAAGACGTTCATTTTGCTGACCCACACTAAGGGTCGGCTTTTTAGCCAAGCTCTGGCCATGTCACGCTATCTCTTTGGGATTGTTCTGAAGCAGCACCTTTCACCAATCACAATGACGCACCGTATCGATCAGGGCTTTGCTTTCTGGCACTTGCGTCCTTAGTTTCGGTGCACATGTATCGATTACTCTTTTCACTGTTTACCCTGTTGTTCGTGAGTCACGCGGCTCAGGCGCAATTCAATTTGCTGGGCAATTCCCAATCGACCGTCGCGGAACTCCGGACAGAGGTCCAAAGCATCGCGCCGGGGCAGAGTTTCCAAGTCGCGCTCAAGCTGGAGCATCCGGTTGGCTGGCACAGTTATTATCGAAATTCGGGCGGTGTCGAAGTCGGGCCTGCGATCAGTTGGACGCTGCCGGATGGATTCTCAGCGAGTGGCATCCGCTGGCCGGTGCCTGAGGTGAAAGATGGCTATTTCGGAAAAAGCCACATCTACAATGGCAGCCCGGTTTTTCTCACTGAAATCTCCGCCCCGGCGACGCTCGAAGTCGGTAGTAGCGTGACGCTCAAGGCAGACGCCTCGTGGCAAATTTGCAAAGAAGCGTGCATCAACGAACAGAAATCGTTCACCCTTTCCCTGCCGGTTCGCGATCAGATGGCGGTGGATCCAGCAAACGTCGGGCTGTTTGAAAAAGCCCGCGCCGCACTGCCAGCGCAGCCAGCGAATTGGAAATTCTCCGCCAGCCGAGATGGCGAATTCGTGCTGCTGCGTGTGACGCCGGACGTCGCGCTGGAAAATGATCCGCTGGATTTCATCCCCGATCAGCCATTTGTGCGCACGGTGAGCTCGGGTGGCTCGCTGGTCCGCGATGGCGATTCTTGGTTGGTCCGCCTGCCGCGTGCTGCGCGGGATGCGTTTGATAACGAGATTCCGCAGGGCGACTCCGTTTCCGGCATTCTCACGGGCGCGATGCCTGTGTTGGTGCCAAAAACCGCGATTTCCACGAATGTGGTTATCACCGCACCGCCCGCTCGCCAATTTTTCAAAATCTTGGGTGGGATGTTTCTCGGCGGGCTCATCCTGAACCTGATGCCCTGTGTGTTCCCAGTGATCGGGCTGAAAATCATGGGTTTCGTGCAACAGGCCGGAGCCTCGCGCAGCAAGGTCGCGATCCATGGATTGATCTTCACACTCGGCGTGTTCGCCTCATTTGCGGTGCTGAGCGGTATCCTTTTTGCGGTGCGTTCTGCCGCCTCCAGCCCGGACCAAATCGGCTGGGGCTATCAACTGCAAAATCCCTGGGTGGTGCTCACTCTGATGCTGCTGATGTTCGTGTTGGCGCTGAATATGTATGGCGTCTTTGAAATGGGCGCATCTGCCACTTCGGTCGGTGGCTCGCTGCAATCGAAACAAGGGCTGGCGGGTTCATTTTTCTCCGGCGTGCTGGCGACGGTGGTGGCCACGCCGTGCTCTGGACCATTTCTCGGAGCGGCGATCGGGGTTGCTGTTGCGCTGCCTGCGGCGGGATTTTTTGCGGCGTTTGGCGCGATGGCGCTCGGTCTTGCGCTGCCGTATCTGGTGCTGTCGATCTTTCCCAAGCTGATTGATTTCCTACCGCGTCCGGGCGCTTGGATGGAGAGTTTCAAGCAAGCGATGTCGTTTTTGTTGTTCGCCACGGCAGGCTACTTGCTGTGGGTGTATGCGGGGCAGATTGGTTTGGAAAATTTGCTGGGTCCGATCTTCGGCCTGAGCGCGGTGGCGGTGGCGGCGTGGATTCATGGTCGCTGGAATTTGCCGCACCACCGTAGCCGCACCCGCATGACCGCGCTGGCGCTGACCTTGGCCTTCGCGGCGGCTGGCTTGTTCTTGATTAAGCCGCCCAAACCCTCGGCGTTGGCCTGGGAAACATGGTCGGAGCAACGGGTGACGGAGTTGTTGAAAGAGGAGACGCCCGTTTTCATCGACTTCACCGCGCAATGGTGCGCCACCTGCCAAGTGAACAAAAGCCGGGCCTATACGCCGGAAGTGATCGCGCTGATGACGCAAAAAGGCGTGGTCGCGCTCAAGGCGGATAAGACCAAACCGAACGCAGAGATCGAAGCCGCACTAGGTAAACTCGGGCGCACCGCGATCCCGGTGAATGTGCTGCAAGCACCCGGAAAAGATCCCATCATTTTGCCTGAGCTGCTGACTCCCAGCGCAATGATTGAGGCGCTCGAAACTTTGTGAAATCACAGATTTCCACAGAGTTCTGCCCGCTTGCATGGCGGACGCATGTGGAGCAACCTGCCGCGCAATCACTATGGCCAACCCCGACCCAACTCAGCCCACTGGAACCGCGCCATGGGAAGTGAAGCCTGACGCATCCGGCAGACATTTGTTTCGCCGTGCGCTGCCGTGGTTCGGCGCATTGCTGCTGCTTGCGCTCATCGGCTGGGGCTTGTGGCCCAAGCCGGTGATCATCGAGACAGGCGTCGCCGTGCGTTCGCCGCTCACCGTGCGTGTGGCCGAAGAAGGGAAAACCCGGGTGCGCAATCGCTACGTCATCGCCGCGCCAGTGGCCGGAACGATGCGCCGGATCGAGCTCAGGCCGGGCGATCCAGTGGAAGCTGGGAAAACGCTTCTCACCAGCATCCAGCCGGTGCTCGCGCCATTGCTGGACGCTCGCGCACGCGTCCAAGCGGAAGCCGTCGTTTCCATGCACGAGGCCAAACGCAAACAGGCAGCGGAGTCGATGGAAGCCCAGCGCGCGGCGCTGAAACTCGCGATCGACGAACGCGAACGCGTGCGCTCGGTGAAACGAGACGGCACGCTCTCGGATTCGGATCGAGATCGCGTTGAGGGCGAGGCCGCGATCAAGGCCGCCGAAGTACGTGCGGCGGAGTTCTCGCTGCAAGTCATCGACTACGAACTGGCTCAAGCACGCGCCGTGCTGGAGCGGCCAGATATTTCTACGACGGCGAATCTCGTGCCTTTGGTGTCGCCTGTTTCCGGGCTGGTTTTGAGCGTGATACAGGAAAGCGAAACCGTGATCACACCGGGCATGGCGTTGCTCGAAATTGGCGATCCGACGGACCTTGAAATCGAAGCGGAAATTCTGTCTCGCGATGCCGTATCGATGCGACCGGGTGATTCGGTAGAGATCGATCAATGGGGCGGCGAGACTCCGTTGAAAGGACGCGTGCGCCGCGTGGAACCGGCTGCTTTCACCAAGATCTCTGCGCTCGGGGTGGAAGAACAACGTGTGATCGTGCTCAGCAATTTGATCGATCCACCAGAAGCCGCGCGCTCGCTTGGGGATCGATTCCGCGTCGAAGTCCGAGTCGCAGTCTGGCACTCGGATGACGCGTTGGTCGTTCCCGCAGGCGCTCTTTTCCGCGAAGGAAACGAATGGAAGACGTTTGTTTTCGAGAACGGGCGGGCGCGGCTGACTGCAATCGAAGCGGGGCGCAGTGATGGACGGCTGACCGAGGTGATTTCTGGTCTGGAAGCGGGTGATCCGGTTTTGCTGCATCCTCCTGATACCGTCCGCGATGGTTCTGCGGTGAGGGTGCGTTAGTGAAAGCTTCATGCTAATTTTGAACAGCGAAATGGTCGAAATGTACGAAAGAAGAGGGTGGGGGAGTGATCAGAATGATGACCACGGAAGGTACTGAGAACACGGAAAAAGAGGGATTGATAGGGGTGTTTTAGGATTTTGATTTATGGCGTGATAAGTGCTTTGCGCCAGACGTCTGGCTTGAAGCCGACGAGTGCGAAATCTTTACCGATCACGAAGGGCCGTTTTACTAAGTTGCCATGCTGCGACAGCATTTCGATGGCAGCGGCGTCGCTCATTTGCGGCAGCTTGTCTTTCAATCCGAGCGCGCGGTAGTCCATTCCGGAGCTGTTGAAGAGCTTGCGGATGTCGCCGCCTAGAAACTTGAGCGCTGACTTCAATTCATCGGGCTGCGGCGGAGTTTCGCGGATGGCTTTGGTTTCGTAAGGAATGTTGGCCGCATCGAGCCACTTCAGTGCGTCCCGACAGGTGCTGCATTTTTGATACACATAAATCGTCAACATAGGCTGCTGCGGTTCAGGGTGAAAGGCGTTCGATATGCCAGTCAGTCGCTTGTTTGCGGTAGAGGAAGCGGTCGTGCAGGCGAGCGGGGCCGCCTTGCCAAAATTCGATGCTTTGCGGTTTCACGCGATAGCCGCCCCAGAACGACGGCAGTGGGATTTCTCCGTGTTCGAATTTTTCGCGAATTTCGGCCAGTTTCTGCATCAGGAATTTGCGCGAGGTGATGACTTCACTCTGGTTCGATACCCATGCGCCGATTTGCGAATCACGCGGTCGCGAGGCGAAATAACGCAGCGATTCGGCGGTGCTGATTTTTTCCGCGTGGCCTTGGATGATGACTTGGCGCTCCAGCGTGACCCATGGGAAAAGCAACGAAACTCGTGGATTGATGGCGATTTGCGCGGCTTTGCGGCTGCCGTAGTTGGAGAAGAACACGAAACCGTCTGGATCGTAGTATTTCAATAAAACCGTGCGCTGGAATGGCATGCCTTCTTCATCCACAGTCGCCAGCGTCATGGCATTCGGTTCATGCACGCCCAGCTCCGTGGCATGGGCAAACCACTGGGAAAACTGCTCCACGGGATCGGGACTCAGCTCGGCGCGGCTCAGGCCACGGTCGGAATATTCTTTGCGGAAATCAGCGAGATTCATCGTGTCAATTTTCAATCCTCCTTAAAAGCCTCGGCCCTGCGCTCATCGATGCAGCGGTTGAGCCAACGCACGAGTTTTTCGGCTTCCTCGGATTCGTTGCGCAAAGAACCGAGTTCTGTCCAATCGAGATGTGGACGCGAGACTGGTGCGGCGATGCGGTTGATGTCGAGTTTTGCCATGATCGCCTCGGTGCCACGCGGGTGGGCGTTGAGGATGTTCGCTGGGCTCGGCAATTCATCGAGTGTGTCTGAGCTAAGCCCGAAAGAGGTGACTCCTACGCCAAATACCGCGCTGAGACGGCGCATTCGATCGGCGAGCGCTTCGTCTTGGATGGGCGCGGCATAGATCAGTTCGCCACCTTGTGCCCACTGCGAGACGGCGAGGGTTTGGTAAAAATCTTCCCGGTAGCTGTAGAGCGATGGCTGGATGCGCAGACGTGCGGCGTGCAAGCGGAAAGGCGCGATTCCAAGCCGCTGTTTGAGCGAGAGCATGGTTTCGTTCAATGACATCTCTTCGTCGGGTGATCCGCCCGTTTCCCAATCCACCAGCACCAACTCAGGAAATTTCCATAAATTGCTAATGGGCGAGTCCTTTGCGAAGACCTGACGAAAGGCGAACGGGAAACGGCCGTTGATCTCGTAATATCGAGTGACCACTGCGCGAAATTTGCGAATGCGCAACATCGCGTTGTCCACGAGGTCACAATCCGCAGAATTGAGATCGTCGAGACGGCCTTGAGTCAGTGCCAGAAGCTCTTGCGCTCCCGAGAGAGCGGGCAAGAGTGCGCTGCGTCGGTAGTAGCCCTGTCCTTTTTCCACCTTGGCGATCGGTGAGGCCGGATCGCACGACATGATCGAAAAATGGTATCTCAAAGAAGCATCCGAATAGTTTCCGGTAAGTTGCAAGCGTGTCAGACGGATCAGTTCAGTGCCTTTGATCGCGTCAGCAGGGTTGGCCGGAAGAAAGGGCGGGAGGATATCCGATAGTTGCTTGCGAAGGCTCATGAGAACGCAGGACCATGTCCGTGTTTGACCAGAATACAATTCAGCCGAATCCAGATCATCAAGCCCCAATCCTTAGAATGTTCGGCTGTTTATTGAAGGAAAGCAGCGCTAAGCTAGTCCCAGACCGTGATCATTCCCTTTTGAAAACCATGAACTACAAACCATTTCTCACATCGGCATGCTTGGTCGCTACATTTCATCCAGCCGCCGCCGCACAACCTGATGCCAAGACGATTCTCGAAGGCGCGCGCATTTCGGCCACCCTCGCCCAAGTTGACGATGGCTTGAGCGGCAAACTGCGG
>JBGSLX010000292.1:0-15838 GCA_041740475.1 Akkermansiaceae bacterium
GCGCGTTGGTTTTCCGCAGAATAATAGAGGTTTGCGGCAAGCAGTCCGCCACACATGGCGAGGACTACCCAAGTTTTACGATCGTACATAGACGTTGGGAAATTGTTAGGTATGGCGATGGTCGGGGCTGTGCTTGCAGACGTTTGTGGCTGGTGGCACGGGGTCATAACCACTGCGGCCCCATGGATGACAGCGGAAAATCCGGCAAATACCGAGCCACGAGCCGCGAAGTGGTCCATGAGTTTCCACAGCTTGCAGAAAATAGTTTGAGCAGGTGGGAGAGTAGCGACAGCCAAAGGCAGGCCCGGCGGTGAACTTCAGCATGGGATTGAGAATTCGCTGATAAAAGCGGATAGCCAGCCGAATCAGAGCCACCAGAAAGCGCGAGATCACAGTTTTGATTCTGGGCGAGCGATGAGTCCGAGGCGGCGCGCTTGGCGCAGCCAATCGGCCTCGAGTTCGGCAAATTCCGCAAGCGCGGCACCGGGGCGGGCAATGGTGACCAGATAGCGCCGCATTTCAGGAAAATGGGGAGCATGCTGCTGAACGAGTGAGCGGAAGCGACGACGCAGCAAATTGCGCTCGTGGGCCTTGCCGCTGCGTTTGGTGGTGATGAATCCAGTGCGCAGCGTGGTTAGCGAGGGATCGACCAAGGTGCTTAAAATAACAAACCGGCCAGCTTTCGCCTGACCGGTTTTTTTGACCCGCGCGAAGTCCGCGCGGTGGGTGATGCTTTGTTTCCGCGACAAGCGCATGACGCGGATGTTTGGAAATTGCGGGTTTAGGCGAAGATACCAACTCAGCCGTGCTGTGTGGTGTGGCGAGTGAACTGAATCTCCACGCCCTTCGGAATCAGACGCTTGCGTCCTTTTTGGCGACGGCGACGCAGAATATCCCGACCTGCTTTGGAAGCCATGCGGGCGCGGAAGCCAAATTGCTGTTTCCGTGTGCGCTTAGAAGGTTGGTAGGTGCGTTTGCTCATGGCTGTGGCCTAGTGAAAGGTTGAAATGATCCGTCCGCTTTCCGGCTCGGGGGGCGAGACCTTATTCTCCAAGGAGAGCTTGTCAATCCACCAATGGCAGAAATTTTTTCAGTCGCAGTTTGGCGGTCGAGTGACTCATTTTTTGCGGGCATGAACCTACTGGTGACTGGAGGAGCAGGATTTGTGGGGGCCAATTTGGTTCGCCATCTACTCGGAAACGGTGCCGCTGAGTCTGGCGTGCAAATCACCAAAGTCGTCACCTTGGACAAGCTGACCTATGCGGGAAGCCGTAGCAACCTAGCGGGCTTGGATTCGGATCCACGGCATATTTTTGTCCACGGCGACATCTGCGATAGTGCTCTGGTCGGTCGGTTGCTGCGCGAGCATGCGATCGACTCGGTGATGCACTTGGCGGCTGAGTCCCATGTGGACCGGTCCATCGATCAACCGGAGGATTTTATCATGACCAACGTGGTGGGAACTTATCGTTTGCTTGAGAGCTTCCGACGTTACGCGATGGATGTCGGTCGCTTGGATGATGACAGTTTGCGTTTTCTCAATGTATCCACTGACGAAGTTTTCGGCTCGCTCGGTGAAGACGATTCCGCGTTTTGCGAAAACACGCCCTACTCACCGAGGAGTCCTTACAGCGCCTCGAAGGCGAGCAGCGACCACCTTGCCAGCGCCTACCACCACACCTACGGACTGGCGGTGATCACCACAAATTGCTCCAACAACTACGGACCCTACCAATTTCCCGAAAAACTTCTGCCACTGATGATTCGCAAGACGCTTCAAAATGAGGCGCTTCCTCTTTACGGCGATGGCGGCAACATCCGCGATTGGCTCTATGTGGAAGACCATTGCCGTGCGCTGACCACGACGCTCATCCACGGGACTCCCGGAGCGACTTACGCCATCGGCGGCAACTGCGAGATGCGAAACATCGACGTGGTCCATGCGATCATCGACACGCTGTGCGAACTTGCGCCGGAACGGGTGTCACGGTCTGCCGAGAAGCTCATCACGTTTGTCGAGGATCGACCGGGGCATGATCGCCGTTATGCGATCAACTCCGAGCGCATCCGTCGCGAGCTGGGATGGCAGCCACGGGAAACGTTTGCGACAGGATTGCGGCGGACCGTTCAGTGGTATCTCGAACACGAAGAATGGATGCGGCGCATTGAGCTGGAAACGTATCGCGGCGAGCGTCTCGGAACCCGTGTCTGAGTCAGCACATAAAAAACGGCTCGGTAGTGATACCGAACCGTTGATTTTAAAGAACGAATGAATCAGGAACCCGAATTCAAACGAGGCCCGCTTTTTTGAGCGTCGCGTAAGCTCCGTTCTTATTCATGGTCTTCAGAGCGCGGCAGCTCAGTTTCATGCGAACGTAGGTGCCCAATTCAGAAACCCAGATGCGCTTGGTTTGTAAATTTGGAGAAATCGTACGCTTCACGACTTTGGTGACGTGGCGTCCGATGCCGCCTTTTTTCTTGGCCAAACCGGAACGGTGGATTCTTCCGCCTGAACGGACTTGAGTTCCTCTGATAATACAAATGCGAGCCATAATGAAAAAAGTTTTGGAGTTGCGGGGGGCGAAGAATGGCCACCGAGACCAAGCGGTCAAGACGAAACCCGGCGCTTTTTGGATTAATTTTTCAAACGATTTCGTCTCAGTGCGTCTGTCCAGCGTCCGACATCACGGAAAATCGCATCCCGTTTTTCGTCATACATCAGCAGATGGTACGCATCCGAGTAGTTGCGGTAAGTGACCGATGTCTTCTCGGGGATCCGCGCGACGAAACCACGAACGTCCGAATCGTTGTTAAAATAGTCCTCATCACCGTGAAGCACCAGCACCGGAATTTGAAACGTCGGCGCGCAGTCGTTCATGCCATCGATCAAACGCCCGAGCGCACCGATCAAGCGCAAGGTATGCTGCTCAACGTGGTAGGAGTTTTTTTTCACCTGCTCCGCATGCACTGACTGCTGGGTCATTTGCACATTTTGTCCGCCGGACAACGTATCGAGTGAGACCCGGGCGAGTGGAAGGGTGGTGGCTGCGATTTGAACCAAGCCTGGTGTCCAAGCCGGAATATCGTCTCGGAAGCGGACGATGGGAGAAGAAAGCACGAGTCCGTCGCACGGCGGCGTGCCAGCAGGTGCCTCACGCCATGCATGTGCCGCGATCAACGCGCCCATGCTCTCGCCATACCAAACGACCTTCGCATCCGGATGTTGCTCGCTGACCAATTGCGTGAAAGCGAACAAGTCCTGATACCAATCCTGCGCATTTCCAATGTCTCCACGCCGCCCATGGATCGGGTCACTTCCCTGCCCACGCACTTCGTAAGCGTAAAGCCCTGTTTCTGGCTGATGCTGTAACAGGTAATTTCCTAGGTTCGCGTAATCGATGGATGCGCCACAAAAGCCGTGGATGCCGATGATGACGACATCTGGCTTGGCATCTTCACGAATCCACTTGCGGTAGCCGAAGGCGTCCCCCTTGGCACTAGAAGCATCAGAAAACCCCACCAATGTGTAAGTCGGGCTGCACCCAGTCATCACAACTGCGCACACTGCCAGAATCAGAGTTCTGAAGATCAAGTGCGCTGGCATGACTTGATCCTCGCGCTTCCAGCGCAAAGAGCAATGCAAGAGACGGCGTGGAGGCTGTGAATGCGGGCAAATGATCGCCTCGCAAACAAAAACGCCCGACCCTCTGTAAGGTCGAGCGTTCTGAGAAAAATGAAATTTGCGGCTCAGTCGAGCTTTGGCTTGCCGACGCGGCGAACGGCTCCGAAGCGCTTTTGGAATTTATCGATGCGGCCTTCGGTGTCCACAAACTGGGCGAGACCCGTGAAGAACGGATGCGAATCGGACGTGATGCCGACTGAAATCACACTGTGCTCAACGCCGTCGATGACTTCTTTTTTGTCGGAAGTTTTGGTTGAGCGAGTGATGAAACGTTTGCCGGTGGTCATGTCCACTAAGACGACCGGATTGTATTTTGGATGGATGTCCTTTTTCATGGGATAAAGTAGTGACCGCCACGTTACCGACGCGCCGGGGCGGGGAGGTTGTTCATTCGCTCCGGCCTGTCAAGCTGACAGTCCTAGTAAGCTGATTTTTAAAAATATGGTAAGTGCGCTCGCTCTTTACCCGCAATTTTTTGAGTCGCTTTTGTCACAGAGCGGTGTAATTTGATCGCGTTATGGCAATTACTACGAAACGCACCCGGTTCTCACGCCGCCTTCCTGACCATGTCACTGATGAGCTCGTGAATGTTCTTTCCGAGAAAAAAGTGTTTGGTTTCAATGACCTGTTCGAACGGGTTTTTGCAAATCTCAAACTACGCAATGCAGTCAGCGGTGGAGAGGAAATGCTTCGCTTGCGGGCATATGAGAAACTCCAAAATCTCGTCACCCGCGGCTTAGTCGAGAAGATCGGCAAAGAATACAAAGGCACCGCCCGCGTGCATGAAGCATCCAGCGCCTATGCGGCTGCTCAGGAAGCTGAAGCTCAAGATTGACTTCTCAAATTCAGCTTATTTCCACCGAAACCGCGCCAGATTAAGGCGCGGTTTTTTTCTACCCATCCCTCGTGAACTTCACCAACCTCCGCCCGTAAGAAATTTATTTCACCACCTCCATGCCTGACCAATATCTCCCAGTTCTTTTGCAAGTGATCATTGCTTGTGGCTTCGCCGTAGTGGTTCTCACCGCTAGCGTGATTTTTGGGCGGTCCGCCCGGCGTAATGCGACCAAAGACAGCGCTTACGAGTGCGGCATGCTGCCAGTGGGCGAGGGCGCGCCGCGCTTTTCCGTGAAGTTTTACTTAGTGGCGATGCTGTTTGTGCTTTTCGACATCGAGGTGGTCTTCATGTATCCATGGGCGGTTCAATTCAGAGACCTCGTAGCACAAGGCCCAGTGGCCTTGGTCAGCATGGCAGGATTTGCGGGTGTGCTCTTCGTCGCTTACGCCTATGCGCTCAAAAAAGGTGCGCTCAATTGGAAATCTTAACAGCCATTCCTGCCTTACAAGCGGCGTCTTGATTGTTCCTCCATGAAAATTTCCGCCAAGCGGAAACAACGGCGCGAGAGTTCTCTAGCATCGTTATCGCCGATCAAAGCGACGCCTTCTTCGCTGACTTCGGCGAGGTAGATTTTCCATGAAAGTTTGGCGATCATTTCCTGGTCCAGCTTCGGGCGTGGCGGCAACGGACGTGGAGCAGGAGCTGTGGATGAAGGAAATTCTTGTGTGAGTGGCGTGACTTGCTCCTCACCCATTGTCATTGGAGCTTGAGCACCATTGGACTGGCCACCTTTGCCCTTCTTGCGGCGGCGCTTGCGTTTGTGATTTTCCGGGGCTGGCGACTGGTTTGATGAAGCCTCCTCCGGTTCGGGCCAATCCGTTGGAGATAGGGTTTCTTCTGGGGCGGGGAGTTCAATAGGAGCCTGCTCAACCTCTGATAGATCGAACACAGGAAACGAGGGTGAGACTGGTTCCTTGATCGGAGCTTCGTCTTCGATGGGTTCAGCGCTTTTGGGTTTGCGAGCCTTACTGGACTTCGTCGCTTTCTTCGGGCGGGTTTTCGATGGTTCGTCGGGATTGCTTGGAGTTGCAGTGCTCATTGGATGCGCCAAACAAGCCGAGCGCGCTTCGGTGCGTCGAGAAAAATTCGATGGCGGTTTTGTCGCGCAATTAGCGAGTTACAGGCCGCGCATCTTTTTTTGCTCAGCCAACCATGCGCGATCTTCATCGCAGAGCTTGTTTTCATGGGTGCGGCTACGGGTGCCGTCGGGCTCGATCAATGAAAGCGTCCCCTTCGAATAGTTCGAAAGCTTGGCAAAAACTTTGCGGTCTTTTTGGTCGCGCCATTCGCGATAACCTTTGGCTTCGAGCGACTTACGCCACGACTGATAAAAGTGTGAGGACGATGCTTCCGCTTGTTTGATGAGGCCCCATTTGAAATCGGCTTCTCCGCGTTGGTAGCCGCGATAGCTCCCGATCACTTCGCCGCTCGGGTTGAGCATGATCATGACCGGGTGACCCAGCACTTTATACTGCTTTTTCAACCGCGTGACGTAGTCCCTGTGCACCACAATGAGATTTTCTCGGTCGTCGAGTGACATGTCTGTCTCATCAACGGTGAGATTGGTGTCGATGCGCAGACGGACGAGTTTCTCCGCTGCCCACGTTTCAAATTCAGGGTCGTTGAAGAGTTCTTGGCTGAGCGCTTTGCACATTGGGCTGCGTGCCGAGTCGGTGAACCAAATCAACAACGGCTTGCCCTCGCGTGCGGCGCGGCGCTTGGCGATGGTTTCGCTTTGCTCCCATGGACCCCGGCGCTTGGGCGCGGCAGACAGCAGCGTGGAAAGCTCGGGTAAGCTGGAGTCTGGGTTGTCGGGATCGGTGAAAACAATGTCCTCTTCCGGGGTGAGCTGGACGGCAGGGCCCGGTTTGACCGGGACTCCGCCGGACTGATTTGGGCCACGCATGGATGGAGGCACGGCACCGGGTAAAGAAGGCGGAATGGCAGGTTCCGTGACGATTTTATCGGTTTTCGGCTTCATGCAAGACGTCAGTGCCATCAAAGCCAGCAGGCCCATGATCGATGTCCTCATTGCTGAAAATTTCTGCAAAGATTGAGCACTCATTCCTTCAGACGCACAGGCGTGCCGCAATGCGTGCAGCGAAACCAACGGAAAAGAAGAATGTGAACACATAACGGAATGATGTATCCGAGGTAAGGCACATGGTGGGTGCGCGCATTTTTCAAATGACCACCATGTCGAAATAGGCCGATTCCGCAAATGCGACATGTTCTTCCAAATCCCCAAATCAGGTAGCTGCCGCCAATAATTGGCAATACGAGCGGGAAAAATATCGTCCACCCCGGCACCCATGAGAACTCGATGGGCATTTCACGCGACAGCAGCAGCAACAATGCGGAAATGATTCCCAGTGGCGTAAATAAGACCGCAAGCAGCGTGACCGCAGCACCCACCAGAATCGAGCGTGGATGGGTGTGAAGAACGCCCCGGATGTAGCGGCGGGAATCGGGGGTGCGGCCTTTGTTGGTCTCGGTTTTTGGTGTGCGGATCAAGGCCACACGATCGTTTTCTGGAGAACTTGGGACTGGTACAGATCGGACTTTTAGCCCTTCCAATTCGGTCGTTGTCCGCAGGCGGCTGGTATCGATTTCAAGGCGTGGTACTGAAACATCTGACAATTTGACATAGTGACCTGAGATTGAAGAATTCTGGGTCTTGAGAGCCCGACTCCCGGGAATGCGATGACTGCCTTTGACATCATGTTGCCCGGCAAGTTGGCTTAGAAGCATCGCCGAAGGAACGTCCGAGACTGACAACTTGGAAGCGACTAGAACCCGCGCAGGCAGCGGAATCGCCAGTTGGGCGGAACTGAGCAGCGCGGCTCCATGCGGAGTTTTTTCATAATCGACAGGTTCGGGCTCGACGGGTGCGGGTTCGATCTCGACCGGGACGATTTCACGCGCGGCAAGAATCCATTGATTGACCAAATCGCGCGTTGGGCTGTCGCGCATGATATGAAGCATCGAATTCGCCCGAGACAATTCGGCCTCCAGTTCGCCCACCTCGGATTTTGCTAGAGACTCGACCGATAAAAAACCGGCTGCCTCGAGAAGTTCGAGCGACGGTTCATCGAGTTCCGATATGATTTTGAGGCTTTTCATCAATGCACGAGTGCAGCGCCAAGCTAGTCTGCGATGTGCCTAGGGCAAGGCTTCATCCTAGGGCGGTCAGCATCTCGGAAAGTTGAGTCAGCTTGCCTCGCCAATCGCTTAGTCGTTCGTTTTCCTGTGCCACCACTTCTGGAGGGGCGCGATCCACAAAACTGGGATTGGCGAGCTTGCTTTCGCACTTCTTGACTTCTAAGCGCAGCTTTTCGATTTCCTTGGAAAGGCGGGTGCGCTCGGCTTCTACATCAATCAAACCTTCAAGCGGCAGATACATTTCACCAACGGGTGTGAGTGAAACGGGCGTGCCTTTCGGTGCTTCATAAGCGGAATCCAGTGAAATTTCTCCAGCGCCGCTCAGCAGGCCGAGCACCTTGGTTTCTGCGGCTAACCAGTCTGGGGCACCTTTCACCACAAACTTCACATCGCGGCGTGTGGCCACGTTGTACTCGGTCTTCAGATTGCGCAGGCGGCCCGCTGTCTCGTAAATCGCGATGGCCTTGGCTTGCACGGCAGTGGCATCAAAGGGGATCAGCGGCACAGTCGGCAGCGGCTGGTTCATCACGAACTCACCCTCGTTCACATAGCCCATTCGCAGAGAAAGCTCCTCCGCGATGTGCGGCATGTAGGGACTGAGCAGTTGGAGAAAACGCGCCATCACCGCATCGAACGTGCCGAGTGTGACGGCGCGGGCTTCTGGGGTGGCGGATTCGCGGAGGTCGAGTTTTACCGCTTCGAGGAACTTATCGCAAAGCTCGTTCCAGAGGAATTCGTAGAGCAACTGCGCGATCTCGCCAAAACGATACTCGCCGTAGCTGGCCTTGAGATTCACCGCCAGCTCATCGGCCTTCGCCATGATGTGGATGTGATACGGCGGGAGAGCTTCGCCATTTGAAATTTCAAATTTGAAGTCTGAGTTTTCCGGAGCCATCTGGCGGAACCGACAAGCGTTGTAGATCTTGTTCGCGAAGTTCCGACCTTCCTCGATGCTGGTTTCGTCAAAGCGCAAATCGCTGCCCACGGGTGCGATGCGCAACAGGCCGAAACGCAGGCCGTCCGCGCCGGATTTGTCCATCAAGTCGATGGGGTCCGGTGAATTGCCGAGCGACTTGCTCATTTTCCGGCCCTGCAAATCGCGGATGATGGAAGTGAAGAAGACGTTTTGAAACGGCAGTTCGCCCGTAAATCGGAAGCCGGCCATGATCATGCGTGCCACCCAGAAAAAAATGATGTCCGGGCCGGTGACGAGATCCGTGGTCGGGTAGAATTTCTTGAGCGTGGTGCTGTTTTCGCCGAGGTCGCTCATGGTCGCGAAGGGCCACAGCCAGGACGAAAACCAGGTGTCCATCACGTCTTCATCGCGCACCCAATTTTCGGAATCGGCGGGTGCTTCGATGCCGACATAAAGGTCGCCATGAGACATATTTGACATGTCGAGCGACTCAGCATCTTTGAGTGCGGCGAACTGATCTTTCCGATACCACACCGGGATTTGGTGACCCCACCAGAGCTGGCGGCTGATGCACCAGTCTTGCAGGTTTTCCATCCAGTGGGCGTAGGTTTTTGCCCAGCGCTCGGGGCGGAACTTGATCTCGCCATTGGTCACGGCATCCGCAGCTTCTTTGACGCACGGATACTTGAGAAACCACTGCATCGAAATGCGTGGCTCGATCGGCACGTGGGCGCGCTCGGAGAAGCCGACGTTGTTTTCGTATTCCTCCACCTTGATCAGCAGGCCCATTTCTTCGAGTTTGGCCGCGGCTTTTTTGCGGGCGACGAAGCGATCCAGCCCATGCAGCTCTGGGCATTCTGGGCAATGGATGTGCGCGTCTGGCGTGAGCACATCGATGATTTCCAGCCCGTGGCGCATACCAATCTCGAAGTCTGCTTTGTCATGCGCGGGGGTGATTTTGAGCGCTCCGGTGCCGAACTCGATGTCCACATGCTCGTCTGCAATGACCGGAATTTCCGCATAAGGAAACGGTCGATTTACCATGCGCCCGATGTATTTCGCGAAGCGTGGGTCTTTCGGATTCACGGCCACCGCCACATCGCCCATCAGCGTTTCCGGGCGCGTGGTAGAGATTTCCAGATACTCGCCGGGCGCGTCTGCGAGCTCGTATTTCATGAAATACAGCTTCGATTTCTGCGGCGTCATGATCACTTCCTCGTCGGAAAGCGCCGTGAGCGATACCGGGCACCAGTTGACGATGCGCTTGCCGCGATAGATCAGACCTTCCTTGAAAAGTTCCACAAACACATGGCTCACCCACTTGGTGTAGGCCTCATCCATCGTGAAACGCTCGCGGCTCCAATCGCACGAACAACCCAGTCGTTTGAGCTGCTTGATGATGATGTCGCCATGCTTGTTTTTGAAATCCCAGATGCGCTTGAGAAACTCTTCTCGGCCCAGATCGTGACGGGTTTTTCCCTCTTGTTCGCGCAGCTCGCGTTCGACCTTGGCCTGCGTGGCGATGCCCGCGTGGTCGGTGCCCGGGAGCCACAGCACTTCCTTGCCTTCTTGCCTTGCGCGGCGGGCGAGGATGTCTTGCAGCGCGTTGTTCAAGACGTGGCCGAGGTGCAGAATGCCAGTGACGTTCGGCGGCGGAATGACAATCGAGTAGCCATCTTTTGCGGACGCGGGATTGGCTTCGAAGCATTTTCCGGCGATCCAGGCGGCATACCATTTGGCTTCCACCGCTTGGGGTTCATAGGCTTTCGCTAACTCAGACATGGGGCGGAGGGATGGCAGAGCACCCGGAGTTTGTCCAGCATGCGCCCGGCCAAAATTCGGGATTCCATGGCCCGGGAAACGAGCGTATCCATCATTCATGTCAAAGGGATACGAGCTGCATCAAGCGCGCGCGATGGCGCTGCAACGCATGGGCAAAGACCTCGCGCGTCGGGCAAAATCGCGCTGCGAACTCTCTGGCGCGGCGGGGGTGCCACTCAAAGCCTACGAGGTGCCGCCAGTCTCAGATGAGCCGGAAATTTCACGCACCTTGCTCATTTCCGCAGAATGCCATGAAATGCTCGATCACCCGCAGCGACTCGCCGGACGCCAGTGGCAATTTCTCGCGGAAGCGGTGTGGAGCGAGTTCCCGGCCGTACAGGTGGTGGCGTGGCGCATGCTCAACGAGCTGGCCAAACGCGAAGATTGGGCGCGTGAGGTGATCGAAGAAGTTTTTTTGGATCCAGAAGTCGAGGAATGGGCGAAAAATCCCTGATTCTTCATGCCGCAACTTCCATGCTGGATTGAGGTTCAATGCAGCATGTTCAGTGCAGCGGCCGCAGCGATACCGAATATCCAACCCATGGAGAAAACTCACAGCCCTGCTCAAATTGACGAAAGCGAAGTCGATTTTGAGCTAATGGCACGCATCGGCGCGGGCGATCACGGGGCATTCAGGGAGCTGGTGGAGCGCTACCAAGACACGGTGGTCGGCACAGTGGCCAAAATGCTCGGCAACGCGAGCGATGCGGAAGACATCTCACAGCAGGTTTTTTTGCGGATCTGGCGCAATGCCCGCCGCTACCGTCCCGATGCCAAATTCACCACTTATCTGTTTACCATCACGCGGAATTTGGTCTTCAACGAATCCCGACGTCGCGGACGGAAGAAGGAAGTTTCCGTCGAGGAGCGGGAAGAAAGTTCGCATCAGCAGATAGAAGACCGTGCGGATCGCAGGCCGGATTCGGAGCTGCTTGAGAGTGAGCTGCGTGGAGCGATAGATGCCGCGATTGCCGCTTTGCCAGAAAGCCAGCGCATGGCGGTGGTGCTGCGCCGTTACGAGCAACTTTCCTATGAAGATATCGGAGCTGCGCTTGGGCTCTCGGTTTCAGCGGTCAAAAGCTTGTTGTTCCGCGCAAGAACCGCGCTCCGTGAGTCGCTGGAGTCTTACTTGAACTAACAACGGAGTTTCACGGCGCGATCATGTTCCAGTCGATCTGCTCATCGGTGAGATTGGCGAGGAATTCACGCAGCTTGGCGTCCGCTTCCTCATAAGTCAGTTCCTCTTCAATCCACGGGATTTTTCCATACCACATCGAGGCCGAAACATAGGCCCAGCGTTGGTCCATGCCATGCACGAGCCGATCTTTCATATCTAGCAGTGTGCGCTTGAGATGGTCTTGGGTGATTTGATTGTGGCCCACGAAAAAGTAATAGGTGATGCAGTTGTAACTGACGTATTCGGTGCGCTCTTTATTGGTGGGCATGGACTGCACGGAAAGCAGGCGTCGCACTTCAAATTTCCGGCCATTCTTGAGCTCGATTTCAAAATCTTCTGTCTCGGAAATCAGATGTCCCTGAGCTGGCATACAGCGCTCAGGGCGGTGAATCGAGTTATTGATGTCGTGCCCAGATAGAACAATCGAGAGGTCGATGCGGTCAGGAATGCTGTGTCCCGTGGCAAGATCATACTCACCGGGGCGTGGGCTGAGGCAGATCGCTTTGGCAAAACTGGTGTCGTCGGCCAAGACGGAAATCTCGTCGGCAGTGGCCGGGATGGTGCGCATTTGCCACGAGCCGATCCCTTGTGGCAGCTCCATGCTGACTGCGGAGGTCGCCATGTCACCACCGTCTGGCAGCAGATGGACGGTCGAGAGCAGTCCAGCCAGCACGATGGGTAGTAAAATGAGAGTCTTCATGGTCGTGCAGTGAGTTTAAGATGCAGTCGCGTTGACGGTGGTTCTGCGCAACTGGCGGCGGCTGGAAGTTTTCCATGGCAAACCGCCCTCCAAGACCGAGTGGATCACCAATAAAAGAGCGAGCGAGAAGGGGTAAAAGAGCAGTAGGCCAGACCAATCGTGCCACGTGGTGGAAGCCCACGTCGCATCACCGTGCTCGGCGATCAAAAAGATTGAGATGACCCGCAATGCGTTTCCAATGATCGCCAGCGGGATGGCACTGAGGAAAAGAAGCACGCGTTTCCACATCGCCATCCGCGCCAAATACGCCCAAGCGGCAGAGATCATCAGCAAGGCCATCAGCGAGCGAATGCCGCTACAGCCATGGGCGATGCTCAAAGGTTTCCAGTTCCCTTTGACCGGCAGAACCGTGGTTCCTTGAGTGTAAGTTTCCACGCCAAGGAGATTTGAGCCGTGGTGGGCCAGAGAGGTGGCCAGCAGTTGAAGGTGAGTCGTGGCTTGCTGAAACGCCGGAAGTGGGATCGATATCCAAAGGAAAAACAGCGGAAAAGCCACCAACTTGGCAACGCGCCAACCCCACAGGAAATGCGCCGCTCCCCACAAAATAAACGGCAAACCAAAGACCGCGACGCGTGGCTGAAAAGTCCGGTAGGCCGCCACATACAACAAACAACCGATGATCACCGAGACTAGGCCCCACATGCTGCCCGCAGACACGGCTGCACGGATGTCCTTCAGTCGAAAAATGATGAGTCCGACGATGATAAATGGGACCAATTTACCGTGCTCGTAGTCGGTATCCGGATTCCAAGCACTTAACAGCCATTTGAGCGCGGATTGCTGACTGTCTCCTCCGAACCGCAATTCCATTCCGAAAAACCAAATCAACACCGCAGCCGAAGAAAAGATCACCGCCAGCCTGATCCAGCGGCTATCGGCACGGCTAGGAGCGGAGCCACTAGCATCAGCGGTCGGATTGTCTGTGAGTGGCGGATTCATATAATAAAAACGACGATTTCCTGTTGCGACAAAGCCGGACATTACGAACGAAGTTCTGAGTGTCAACCCACGAACCTTTTGTGATAACACCCACCGCTGAATGCATGGATCGTGATTTTTCCGAGGGTTTTTCAGCTCAGTGGACGAGAAAGGTTTCATGAAAATTGCATGGCGAATCAATTCTCGCGACGTGTAACATCCCGACCATGAACGATTCGATCAGCGATCTTACGGCACGCATTCAGACTTTTGTGGACGCCAGAGAGTGGCGGCAATTTCACAATCCCAAAGATCTCGCCGTGGCCATCGCCGCCGAGGCGGGCGAGCTGATGCAGCACTTTGTCTGGCAACAGGCCGACCAGATTGATGATCGCTTGAAGCGCAATCGCGATGAAATCGCTTCCGAAATCGCCGATGTGGGCATCCTGCTTTTTGAGTTCGCCGACAATCTTGGGCTCAGTCTCGGCGAGGTGATGGCGGAGAAAATGGCGCGCAACGAGGAGCGCTACCCAGTGGAAAAATCCAAGGGCAATAACCTGAAATACTCGGAACTCTGAGGCCGCTCAATCAGTGGATTTCAGCCGGTCTGCCGATCACTGCTTCGTAGGCTTGGTGCAGTTGAAAGGTCTGCCACGCGCCGAGTTTTTGTCCGAGCTGGGCGGTGACATATAGCGCAACTGACAGGCTGATGAGAAGCGCGAGCAGCCACAGCCCCCATGGCGAAATGCCGATCATCCATTGGCAAAATCCGAAGATCCCCGCGAACACACTGGCCGAGCCGATGAAGAGATAGGCGTAGAGAAAAATCGACCAGACATTGGCGTTCGGTCCATAGACGCCCTCAATCCGGGTGCCGCCTTGCTCGGTGTCGTAGAGACTGAGGGTCAACCGCGGCGTCCAAAAATGCCGATCTTGCTCGGGAATCCGCAAGGTCATGAACCCCGGAAAACACTTCAATTCGAGGCGTTTGTCGTGTTCTGCGATGCCGTCGATGATTCGAGTCCGAGTTTCCTCTTGGGTGAAATCGAGGGTTTGTGAAAAACTGGGGCGAATCCGAAAGCGGCTCATCATGATAAAAAACGCGGATTCCTCGGCGGCTGTCAATCCTGCCGTCACCGCTGTGCAAGCGCAGTTTTTTCTGTGGGTGATTGCTGTGAAACAGCGCACATTCTCGCCATGCGGGTGCTGATCACAGGTGCAAACGGCTACATCGGAATGCGGCTGATCCGTTCCTTACTGGATGCGGGGCATGACATCACGGCCCTCGTGCGCGACCGACGGCGATTTCCACATGCCGACTTCGCCACGGATGAAACGCGCTTGCAGGTGATCGAGGCGGACTTTCTCGATGCGCAGACTCTCGCCGACCTGCCGCTTGGCGTGGATGCCGCTTACTACCTCATCCACTCGATGGGCTCCGGCGGTGACTTTGCGCAGCGCGAGCAGCTTTGCGCCGAAAATTTCGCGACAGCCGCCAAATCATTCTCATGGAAACGCATCATTTATCTGGGCGGACTCGCTGCGGATGATGGGCCGCTTTCCGAGCACTTGTCGTCGCGGCGTCGAGTGGAGCAGATTCTTCACGACTCCGGGGTGCCGCTCACCGCGTTGCGCGCGTCGATCATCGTCGGCTCCGGCTCGGCTTCGTTTGAAATCATCCGCGATCTCGCCGAAAAACTGCCCGTCTTGATCACGCCACGCTGGGTTCACACGCGCTGCCAGCCGATCGCCATCCGCAACGTGCTCGATTACCTAACCGAGCTGCTCGCACATCCGGAAACTGAAAATGGCTCATACGATATCGGCGGCCCGGACGTCATGAGCTACCTCGATCTGATCAAGGGCTACTGCGAGGTGCGGGGCTTGCGGCGATTTTTCTTCCCGACGCGCTTGCTCAGCCCGCGCTTGTCATCGGCATGGCTTTGCTTGCTCACATCCACGTCATTTCCGCTGGCACGGAGTTTGGTGGATTCCCTCACTCACGAAACAGTGTGTCAGGACTCAAAAATTCGGAGCATCATTCCTCTCACCCTGCTCCATTATCACGAAGCGGTGAGCCGGGCGCTGGCCCGCATCGCGCAGAACCACGTTCCATCGAGTTGGATCGACTCACTCGCAGCCGGAACTTTGCCGCCGCGTTTGTTTGGAGCTGTAAAAGTTCCCGCTCACGGTGTTTTGCATGATTCTCGGATGGCTCCGCTCACCGCATCTCGCGAGCAAGTCATCGCAAAAGTCTGGACCATCGGTGGCAACGCCGGCTGGCCGTGCATGAACTGGGCGTGGCGGCTGCGTGGAATCGTGGACAAGTTTGCGGGCGGCATCGGCATCCGCCGTGGCAGACGCCACCCGACTGAGCTGCGGGCTGGGGACGCACTGGACTTTTGGCGGGTGCTGCTCGCAGATCGAGAAAACGGCAGGCTGATCCTTTACGCGGAGATGAAACTGCCGGGCGAAGCTTGGCTGGAATTTTCCATCGTGGACCT
>JBGSLX010000293.1:0-6339 GCA_041740475.1 Akkermansiaceae bacterium
ATTCGGTCCATCGCATCAAAAAGACTGCGTTCCGCCTGTTCGATATATCTTTTCGGATTCTTAGCCATGATTGATATTCAGCATTTATTGGGCCATAATATGTTAATAATCAACAAATTATGAGTAAATGGAAGTTCCCTAAAATTATAAGGATCTGGGTTCAGTCCCAGAATGTCAGTAAGTTGAAGTGGTTCTCCTCTAACATACGCATACAAGTTCATCCCACCTTCTTCTCCTATTGGATCGGCGGATAGCCACCGTCCAAGCTCAGAATCGTAGGCGCGGTAGTGGGTGAGGACGAGTTCACTTTGCCCGGCGGCTAGGCTGTTGGTGGTGAAATGTCCCGTGAAGCCGAATTCGCAGACGCCTGCGTATGTGGCGGCTTGGTATTGGGTGAGGCGTTTGCCGTAGGGATCGTAGTCGTAGCGGGCTGCGAGGGTGCTGTCGGATTTGACGACTTCTCGCACGCTGCCGAGGTGGTCGCGGGCGTAGTGGTAGGTGTCCCAGCCTGCGCCGTTGTGGCGTTGCTCGCCTTGGGTGAAGTAGCGGCGGTCGATGGCGGCGGAGTCTGCCGTGGTCCCTGTGCGGCGGTCGATGGGCGAAATTCCGTCGATGAGGTAATAGTGGCGGGTGACGCTGGAGCCGTCTGTTTCGATGCGTTCGCAGCGTTGACCGAGAGCATTGTATTTGAACTCGGTGGTTTTTCCGGTAGTCCAGATGACTTTTTTCAAGCGCGAGAGACTGTCCCACTCGTAGCTGCGCACGCCGTCGCTCAGCAGGTTGCCGTTGGTGTCGTAGGTGAAACTCTGTGCCGCGCGAGTAGCGACGTTGACGTTGAAGACGTAGTCGGAGCGGTTCGAGTTGCCATCGAGCGCAGTGATGCTGAGGGCGTTGCTACCTTGTTGCAGCGGGACTTCAGCCTCGAAACGATTGTTCTCTAACATCCGTGCGGGTCGATCACCGCTGCCTTGGATACCGACTGAAACTCGGCCCGGCTCATCGAGCGTGCCGCGAATGGTAGTGAGGCTGCCGCCGCCGAGGGTGTCGATTTGGTTGAGGGAGTTGTGGCTGCGGTTCGTGATGGCCGCTGGGTTGGCGGGGCTGGCGCTGGTTTGGGTAGTGGCGAGGTTTCCGGCTGCATCGTAAACGTAGTCCCATGCGCCTAGTAATTGGCCAGCGAGGGATTTTTCAGAAACGGAAGTGAGTTGCGATGCGAAGTCGTAACTTGCAGTCCACTCGAATGACCGCGTGACACCGCTGGGATTGGCGAGTGTGGCTTCGCGCTGCCAAGAAGAAATGCGGTTCTGCTTGTCGTAGTCGTAGGTGTGCCGTGCGATGTGTGCGCCGCCGGGAAGCTTGGAAATTAGCGTTTCCAAAGCAAAATCATGCTCCGCGCCGTGATAGCTGAAACTCGTGTCAAAGCCGCCGGAGTGCGCGATGGTGAGCGGTCGGCTCGTTTCGCCATCGTAACTGTGGGTGAATGTGCCGATGGGATTGGCGATGCTTGCGATGCGATCCAACGAGTCCGAGATGGTCGTTTCAGTAACGCCGCCGGGTGTGGTGCGGATGATTTTCCGCTGCGAATCGAGATATTGCCAGCCGATGGTGTCGTTCGTCCACGGCCCATCGAGCTGCGTGACTCGACCTAGCAAGTCGTAATCGTAGTTGTGAACGGCATTGCTGTAAGCGGTGTCTTTGATGGTATCGAGACGGTCCCAGCCATCGTAAGTGCGAGTGAAGTTCACGTCAGGCCCGCTGAAGGTGAGAGGATTACTGTGCGCATCGAAACTTAGAGAAAACTGCTGCCCGGCGCGGTTGCGGAGACTTTGCACTACGGAAAATCCCTGCGTGTTGTATGTCGTCTGCTCGTAGCTGGCATCTGGATAAATCTTTTTATCGGCTCGGCCAAATCCATCGAAAGTCCATGTGGTAACGCGGTTGAGTGGATCGGTGAGCGTAATCATTCGCCCGGCATCATCGTAACCGTAGCGAGTGATGCGCCCGGCGGTATCAATGCTTTGGGTGAGCAGGCCGCGCCCATCGTGGGAAAATTTCGTGCGTTCGTGAACGCGGTCATTTCCCGCAACGACCTTCCCGCTGCGAGTTTCACCGATGAAACAGCATTCCCAGAGCTGTTCGACGAACGAGCCATCGGAAAAATCTGCACGTGTGAGGCGGTTGAGGCCGTCGTAAACCGATTGCACGAAGTCGCCCGTAGCATCGCTCTGCATCGCGAGGCGTCCGATGGGGTCGTAGTCCATTTGTTGGACCAGCGTGCCGTTTCGTTTGATGCGCAGCTGCCGCCAAGTGGGATCGCCATCGCCATCGTGCGGTCCTTGGTCGTATTCAAAAGCGAGCACGTTGCCGGTGGTTAGATCGGTGATGGAACTGGGCAAGCCGTTCGGATGCCAAGCGTAGGTCGTGACACGGTTGAGCGCATCCTTGGTTTGTTGGATGTTGCGAGTGCCGGGGTGGTAGTCGATGTCAATCACAGTTCGCAGCGTGCCGTCGAAATAGCGTTGGATTTTATCGATGTCGAGGCCGTTGGGCTGGTAAGTGTGGTGGATCGTGTGAGAGCTATACGCAGAGCCATTGCTTTTTGGCAGTGAAACGGTCTGGATTTTTCCGTTTGAGTGATAGTCGCTGCTAGTCCAACGCCCGTTTGGCCCCATGACTGCGGTTTGCTTTAGTAGTGTTGGGCTATATGTTGCACTGTGGGGAGAGCGGACGGTGCCGTCAGTATTTATCACGTCAATGGAATTAATTTTGCCTTTTACCCCGCCCACGATGGCATAGTTGTAGCGAGTTCGAGTACCCGCAGTGGGGGCAACTGACTGGCCAGAGGAGCGGGTAAGTTGAATCTGATTCCTGTGATAACCCCGTGTGTAAGCTCCATCAAAGTGAAACTCCTCGGTTTTGTTTTCCGGATTAGTGATACGGATGCGGTAATTGGTCCACATGGCGGCAGAGCCGAGCGGTGGATAGGCACTGCCATAGCCCTCTGCATACTCCTCCGAGGTAATGTTGTAATCTGTGCGACCGTTGGATGGCTCGATTGAAATTTGCGTGCTGCCTTTGGGAGTATGGATCGCTCTGATAAAATGCTCGTGCTGTGATAGCGGGAATGGTCCTGTGCTGCTATTGTCCGTGCTGACCGCATTTTGAGAAAGTTTGCTCGTGTATTCATATCCGTAGCTCAGTCCGCCCATGTCGGTCTGGCTGATGAGATTAGCTGCCGCATCATAAGTGAAAGTCGCGCTGCGGCTGAATGGATCATCAATGCGGGAAACGCGGTTGACGTTTTTCTCGGGGGTTGTGGTGGAGAGGGTCGTGAAAACGACTGGATACGAGCTGGCTGTGGCAGGGGCTGGCTGATACGTCCCCGGTGGCAGTGGCGGAAAGGTGAATTGACCAAGGGCATTGGTCAGGACGATGAGTGGCTGCCCCTCCGAATCTAACATTGGCTGATTGGTAACATCCAGCAGTTTCAATGTTTTGCTACTCCAAGCCGCATTGCCCATGCCATCTGCATCATAGTCCACCATCGCCGTGCCGGAAATCGTCACCGTTTCAGGCAATGTGATGGCGGTGTAGGTGAATTCCCATTTGCGCGCCTGCGGAGTGCCTCCGCCCGAGGGTGTGAGCGCTGGCAGCATCGAGTGCTCGACGGCGGTGACGCAGCCGTGGGCGTTGTGGGTGATGTCGATCCGGTTGTTGTGGCGGTCCACAACGGCCAAGAGCAGCGGGACGGATGAGTTTCCTGCCATCGCGGTTGGAATGCCGTAGTGATAGACCATGCCGTCTTGGTGAGTGAGCGTGTAAACATGGTCTGCGGTTTCCACCAGCGTGCGGAAATCTCCGGCAGGTGGGGTGTAGGTGATTGGGTAGCCACTGCTGCCGCCAGCCGGGGCGGTGAAAGTTTCCAAACGTCCATCGCCATCGCGCACTTGGATTTGTTCGCCCGGAGTAACCAGCAAGTAGGAAGCGTATTCAAAGGACCATTTCGCACCAAACGGCTGATAGTTCGTCAGCGAGTCCAAGCTATTAAAAATCAACGACATCGAGACCGAAGGCCCCACTGGAGGCTCCCACCACAACGGCGTATCACGCACCCGGAAGTTGAAATTTACCGGGTTCACATTCCACCCGGGCATGCCGCAGTTTTTATCACAGTCATCGTCATCACCGAGGTCTGATGGGCTGCGCGGATGTCCGCAACAACCGCCGATGATGGCATCGAGTCCTTCCGCTGGGTGAATCGCGGCGGTGCTCGCCGCTTCTTGGAAAATTAAAGCGAAGCCTGACCATTCCTTCATAAAGGAAGCGCGGGGCATGTTGATTTCGCCGACTCGTGAGTCGTAAAGGCGCACGTCATCTGCGGTCACTCGCTCGACAGCCACATAATGGCGATCCTCATAATGCGCGACGAAAGGCAGTGGCAAATCGTCAAGCGCGGCATCGGCGCGAACGGGGCGTGAATCCATTCCATGTTCCAGCGCGGTGGTGTGGAGTTCCGCAGCCGTGAAGCCATGCGGCCCGGCAGCTTTAGATTCGCGCAATATACGGGCTGCTTCGAGATTCCCGTTTCTTTCTGCCACCCAAGCCAGTGCCTTTTGTCCACAATCACGCAGGGCTGTCTCGTGTTTTTTTAACAAGGCGATTTCTCGGATCCAGTAAGAGGCATAAGTTTGGTGAGCGGGATCTGAAGCATCACGCTTCATTTCAGTAAAACCCTGCATGGATGCCACCAAATTGCCTTGGTCGAGATGAAGGATCGAGCGACGTAGCTTTGCCTTATGGTGCATTTCCGTCTTCGGTTCGAGCGTGGATAAAATATCGTCGAACCACTCTGCGGCCTCGGTGAGGCGTCCGTTGTATTGGCAGTAACAACCAAGATGGAGCTGTGACTCTGCGGCCCACGGGCTATCCGGGAAATCTTTGAGGTGCGCCTCGAAAAGAGTGTATGCCTCTTGGTAGCGGTGCTGGTTCCATGCCTGAATGGCTGTGCCAAAGGCGAGGTTGTCGCGTTCTTGCAGGGCGCGTTGGGCGGCGTCTTTGATCGTCGTCGGTTCCGCTGGCCGAGTCGGGGTCAATGCTTCACCGAGGTTTCCTGCGGCGATGAGCTCCGCTTCGCTAGGTGGGCGGGAGAGGTCGAGATATGTCAGCACCGTGCGGTCACAAGGCACAGCGGCGGCGGTGATTTGGATCTCCTCAGGCGTGCGGATCGCCTCGGTCGCTTGCTTCTCAGGTGGGAGTAACTTCGTGGTGAGAGGTGCCGTTTTTTCGGCAGTAGCAGGCTGTTTATGCGGTTGTGCATACCACCATACAGCAGAGAAAACAGCGGCAGATAAACATGCGGCCAAGACTATGTTTTGATTACGGGAAGACATTGGGAGAGAAGATGATTTGGAGATTTGAGGGGGCCTTCACGGACCAGAAAAGAAAACGGCGTTGCTGGGTGCCTCCAGAGCCACCAGCGGTCCAGTTTGGTCGGTGGTCGAGGTGCTTGGAAACGCAGAGCGCATCGGATCGAGCGGGAAGACATCGCTGCCATCGCCGACTCCATCGCCATCGCTATCCCACAAAAGCGGGCTGGTTCCTGCGGATAACTCTGCAGCGTCGTGCAAACCATCGCCGTCCGAATCAACTGCGCGGAGAGCATCGCCATCACTTGCGGACAAGGGATTTCTGCCATTTGCGACTTCCGCGCCATCGGTCACGCCGTCCTTGTCGGTGTCGGCTTCGAGAGGATCGAGGAAGAGATTCACCTCCGCGAGATTGCCGATGCCGTCGTGGTCGAAATCGGCCAGTTCAGGATTTGCCGTTGGGATGTCGGCGAATTTCAGTCGCGCAAAAAATGTCGGCGCGCTGGATTGCGCACCGAAGGAGTGCGTATTTGGATTCGGCACGCCATGCGCCATAAGCGGTGCGATGTTCCAGTGCTCCAAATCTGACGACCACTGGAAAAAATAGGTGCGTTCCGCCACGCCCGGCCACTCCGCGTTGAGTGTGTTGGCCGCTCCCACAGTGAACTCCATCTGTGGCTGTGGTGGTGCAGCGATGGCGGTGACGAACATCGTCAACAAACACGAGCCTATGATGCGTGGAAAACGACCAGCTTGGCGGTTTGGTAGGCCGAGCTTCCAGCTTGGCTTTCCTATTGAAGTGGAGCGGGCTGGTTGCGCAGCTTCCAAGACTGGCTGGCATCCAGTCCTACGTTTGGCGCGGAGTTTCATGGTGATTTGCGTTTCCAAAATTGAATGGTCACGTCCTCCGGTTTAGGCGGATTGGCGAGCAGATAGGCTTTGCGCTCAGCGCGGGCTTTTTCGCGGGCGTGGT
>JBGSLX010000294.1:0-3864 GCA_041740475.1 Akkermansiaceae bacterium
CACTTTCCACCTCGTCACCCTCCTTTGGCTAACTTTCCTCATGCCGGACATGGCGAGCATCGCCGCGTTTTTCAAGGGCTTGAGCAGTGGCAGGACAGGCTTCTCAGGCCCACCGATCTTCTCGCTGATTTTTTACGGCACTGCGGTGGCGCTCTACCACGCTTGGGGCTGGCTGAAGGAACATCGCGAACACTTCTCCAATCAGCTCGCCCGCTCGCCGTTGGAGCCGATCCTGCATGGAGTGATGATTTTCCTTATTCTAACCAATCCCGGTGCGCCGAGGGGGTTTATATACTTTCAATTTTGAGTTTATCCAGTCATGAATGAACCGGCTAATTCCCTTGCTATGAATCCTTGGAGACTCACGGGGTTTCGTGTAGTGGTCTTAACCGTCTTGATTCTGATTGTCATACTACCGAGTCTTTTCTCGCTTTTTGGTTTCAGAGACATGTGGAAGCCTTGGAAATTCGCGGTACTGCTCCCTCCATTTTTTGACACTGCATCAATTACCGGAGCTGTTGATAGTGTCCGGCAAGGATATGACCCGCTGATGAACAATCCCGGAGATCCTGTGGCCCGACCACTCAATTATCCACGGATTTGGTACCAGGTTTTCACCTTCTGCGGACTCGATTCCTCTTACACTAACCACGTAGGCATTGTCCTGGCGTTATTATACCTTATTGGCATAGTGCTGATCGCGCGCAGAACTGATCACCTAACAGGCATCATGCTGTCTTTTCTGCTTTGGTCTCCATACAGCATCATGGCGATCCATCAGGGAAACATCGATTTGATGCTGTTCTTCATCGTGGCCCTCGGCATCAACCTGATCCCAAATAGGCCACTTCTCGGATGTTTGGCGTTTGTTTTTGGAGCCATCCTGAAAATTTTTCCTGCTTTCGCCCTTGCCGCACTGGCGTCCAGCTCTCCCCGCAAGGTAATACGCTTGGGTATCCCCGCCGCCATCGCAATCGTCGCATACTGCATTCTCATTCTGCCGGATCTCGCACACATCCGCGCCAATACTCCAGCCGCCGGATGGGGTTCGTTCGGAGTGGGCGTTGTGTGGGCAAGGGTCAGGGAGCTTCAACTCCCTTCTTACATCCCGAACGTGGGCCACGCGGCCAGCTATGCAGCGATTGGGCTATGCTTTATCTTCGCCTTTAGGGCACGTTTGCTCGGTCGGCTTCCGCGCTTCCCAGCCTTTGATCCCTTGCATGAAGCGGCTTTCCGCGCCGGAGCGGCGATTTATACGGGCGCATTCCTTCTGGGAAATAATTATGACTACAGGCTGATTTTCCTCATCCCAACCGTCCCCTTGCTCATGGCGCTCTCTAGAAATGGCAATTCCATCTTGGCAATTTGCGCCAAGGCGTCACTGATCACAATCGTCGCTTCGCTCTGCTATCCTTGGATTCGCTGGTCACTTCAAGATACGATTCCTTACGGTCGTGTGATCACCTACGCTATCGACGAATCAACCAATTGGACATTGTTCGCCCTTCTCATTTTCCTGCAATTCTGCTCCCTGCCGGATTGGATGTTCAAACCCGGTGAGTGGCGCGGCATCATCTTTTCCCGGTGTTAGACGCTGGCAACAACCACCTCACCCTTGCAGCTGCGTCAGAACGGCCATCCCCGCTGTTCAACATCGCCATCCATCAATCATGAGATCATACCCTGACAACTGGGCCGCCGTTATTCCGATGGCCAATGAAGAACCGGATTTTAAACCCTTCATCCAGCAGCTCAAGGCCGCCATGGATCAGTTGGAGGGCGGAACAGTCTATTTCATCGTCGATAACGCGTCCAAAGATCGAACTCGCGAACTTTGCGAACAACTCTCCGCGGAAGACCCGAGATTCCGATCCGTGTGGGCTCCCGAAAACCGGAACGTGGTCGATGCCTACCTCAGGGGATTTCAGGAAGCCTTGAAGGGCGATTATGAAATCATCATCGAAATGGATGGCGGACTCTCCCACGACCCCCGGACTTTGCCTGCGTTTCTCCGGTCACTCCATGAAGGCAACGACTGCGCCTTCGGCAGCCGCTATATCAACGGTGGCTCCATGGTCGATTCCCCGTGGCAGCGTCGGCTGCTTTCAAGAGGTGGATCGATCCTTGCAAGAGTCCTGCTCGGGGTGCGCTTCGTGGACATGACCTCGGGATATCAGGCATTTCGCAGAGAGGTATTGGTCCGCCTGATGGCGACAAAGCTGCTTTCAAAAGCACACTTCTATCAGACGGAAGTCCGCTACCTGCTAAGGAAGGAAAAAGCCATCGAGGTTCCGATCCACTATCGGGCGCCCTCGCCGCGGGTCTCGCAAAAGGCGATCCGCAACTCATTCTCAGTCCTCACCATCTACACGATGAGGCGCCTCATCGGCAGGCCAAGAAATATTTGAAACCAGCCCTCACGCGGCACATCCAACTACCTCATGAAAACAGCACTCGTCGTCACCAGCATCTCCGCACCGAATCCCGTTCTCAAGGCACTCGCATCGGGTTCCCAACAACACGGATGGGATTTCATCGTCAGCGGAGACACCAAGACTCCCGGAGACTTCTCACTCGACGGCTGCCGATTCCTCTCCATCAAGGATCAGGAAGCCGGAATCCACGAACTCGGAAGAATCTGTCCCATCCGATCCTACTCGCGAAAAAACATCGCCTACCTCGACGCCATCGCGCGCGGAGCCGAGGTAATCGTCGAGACCGATGATGACAACTTCCCGAGAGATCCCTTCTGGTTTCCAAGAAAACCGGTCGTGGAATGTCGGAAAGTAGAAACCGACGAATGGGTGAATGTTTATTCCTATTTCTCGGATACCTTTATTTACCCACGCGGACTTCCCCTCGATCATGCGAGAAATCCGGTTCCAGAGCCTCATCCAAGTCCCGCTTTGGAGTGCCCGGTGCAACAGGGCCTTGCGGATGACAATCCCGATGTGGACGCGGTCTACCGGATGCTGTTCCCACTTCCTTTCCAGTTCAAGAGCGGAGTCGCCCCGGTCGCCCTCTTGAACGGCGCATGGTGTCCCTTCAACAGCCAGAACACGACCTTCTTCCAGAAAGTTTTCCCGCTTCTTTACCTCCCCGCACACTGCAGCTTCCGAATGACGGACATCTGGCGGAGTTTCGTCGCGCAGCGGATTCTGCATCATCTCGGTCTGCCGGTCCTTTTTCACGAATGCACGGTATGGCAGGAGCGAAACGAACATTCGCTGCACAAGGACTTCCTCGATGAAATTCCCGGATACTCGCACAATCACGAGATCCGCAGTGCCTTAATGGCTCTAAATTTCGGCGATGAATCCCGAATTCCTGCCTTACTCGAAAAATCCTACGAATGCCTGATGGGAAATGGATGGGTGGGCAAGGAGGAGGAACATCTCTTGAAAACTTGGCTCTCCGATTTGGAGAAGCTTTGAAATTAGATTCACATTCCGGTGCCACAAAAACGTCAGAGTCCAACAACAACCCCCGCCTCGGCACTACCGCTGAGAAGCCAAAGTACATCCGGATGAATCCAGTGAGAGCCGGACTTATCGCCAATCCTCAGGATTGGCCCTATCAAAGGTAGGGTGGGGCAGTCTTGCCCCGCCCAAGTTGCCCTCTACCGGCTAAGGCCATTCTTTCTCTTCCAAGGATATCTCTTTTCACTCAAAATCCAAAATCCCGCCCCGTGCGTTACACCTTCATACTCACCTCCACCCTCGCACTCTGCTTCGCCGCTCAGAGCTTCGCTCTCCGCGCGGTCGGCGGGCGGACCGCCAAGAGCGAGTCGAACTTCTTCTCCTCGGTCGGCCGGATCCAAGCGGGGGCGATGGGTAAGGCAGAGGTGATGATCCTGGGTTCCTC
>JBGSLX010000295.1:0-2574 GCA_041740475.1 Akkermansiaceae bacterium
GGTTCTGGTGACCACAACCCAGAGCAGCACCCGCCACCCCGACCGGCGTCAAACAGCATGCCGCCTCACCCCGAAAAACCTCCCCTTCAATGGGTAATTTTAATTGTCGTCAGGGGGTAAGTGTAATTGTCGTCGCACACAGCTCCGCCACCATCGGCGATCTCACCTCGGGACAAAAATACGCCTTCCGCATCCGCGCCCTCGGCCCCAACGACCTCGAAAGCCCATGGAGCGACGAGGCCACCTGCATGGCTCCGTAAAACTGCTGCGTGCTACCACTCCGCCACGGCGATCAAGCGCGTGGCGGACCAAAAACGGCAGCCTGCTACGTCTCAGTACGTGTTATCCGCTAGAGCATGTGGCGGAAACACCACCGTCTAGTTAAGTAGTCTAAGGATATCGGCCTATAGAATTTTCTTGAGACATCGACACCTTACAGGTGTCTTCCAACATTACCACTTGACGCTCTCAATATAGTAGAGGTGTTTAAAAAACATTCACGACTAAAGTAATTATTATATGTATGAAAACAGATTGTTTCACAGTACTCGCAGACAAGCTTGAGCTTTCTATTTATCAATCATTTGCGGATGTTTGGGAGCATATTGACGTTGACACTCCATCGAATTGGACAAGAGCGCTGAATGACATACTATACAACGTTGCTAAGTCACAGAGCGAAAGTCTTCTAGTTGCTTGCAAGTCAGATCCGCACGATAATCCAGAATGGCTTTACGATCATGTTTGGTATTCAAATACCGAATCTGGCTCCCTCAAAAATGTATCGCTTATTGTCGAATGTGAATGGAAAAACTGGCGAGATGAAGATTACTTCCAGAAGGTGAAATATGATTTTGAGAAGCTCCTTGTGGGAAGATCGAAACTACGTTTTATGATTTTTGAGGCAAATACTGACTCAGAAGCACTAAAAATCTTTCAACAACTTCACGACATCGTTGTTTCTAGCGACCTTTCACATTCTGGGGATAGATACTTATTCGCATGCTGGATCCGTTCGAAAGAGTTTTACTTTGACTTGCTCTCTGTCTGATTTGACACGAAAGACTTATTCCGTTTAAAAAACGAATAATGTGATCTGCAATAGCCGCTTCTTCGTCGAATTCACCCGTATTATGTCAACGAGCGACACAACTAGTGTCTTCACTAGTAAGGATGCGTGCTAATGATGTTCTGCTACAGCACCAACCAACAATAGACCATGATGACAAAAAATGAAATAATTACCTATATTAGGTCGCGTAGGGAGGGTGAATTATTCGAGTGCTATGGACCTTGGTATATCGGAAGTGCTGAAATATGGGAGGTTTGGGTAAAAGATGCAGGTGAGTTTGAGACACGTTTTGTCGTATCGGAGCAAGGCAAGCCACCGGAATACTTCAGCCAGTTCCAGCAGTTCTGTGAGTTTGTTAGTGGAAGAGAATCTTTAGCAAGAGTGAGGGCCGAAGAATTTGATCGCCAGCTTGGAACTGCCAAAAATGAGCATGTATACAAACTAATCTCACTATCGGTGGCCACGACCTCATTCGTCGTATGTGTTGTGGCACTTCTCTACTTTATCGCTGAAGGCGTTTCAGCAGATTTTAGTTATCTGGCATTGCTTGGTGGTATATTGGCCAGCGGAGGAACAATGTTTTTCGGAAACTGGAAAATGCCAAAGATCAAATGACTGCCATTGAAGAAGCCGAAAACAGCGTTGCAGGACTACGGCTGAAGCTGCTCTTTGCCTTTGGTTAGAAGAGTTACTATGCTGGATTCCATTTGCCGATAATGTGCAGCCCAGAAGAACTCATTCAATACGATGAAGACACTTGATATTACAACGATTGCTGCGGATCCCGTGATTTCCGAAGTGCGCCGCGCAAAGACTGCGGTTGCGCAGAAATATGGTTTCGACGTCATCGCGATGGTGCGTGCCCTTCGGCAGATCGACGAAGAAGAAAATGTGAACAACGCGTCGGACTCGACGGCTACCGTAGTCTCGCCTTCTGTTCCCAAGTCACTCTGGGAGTAGAAGTCTCTCCAAGGTCAACCGTGAGTAGCCTTTGAAATATCACAAAAAATGAAAACGCTTTCACCCACCGAACTCCAAGCAGAACTCCGTTCTGAATCGCCTCCTCTTGTCCTTGATGTGCGTCTGGCCGACGACTTTGCGGCAGGGCAGATCGCTGCCGCGCTTAATAACTGCGTCTTTGAGGTCGCATTTCATGAGCGTCTCGCCGAGCAGGTGACGGACAAATTGCAGCGCATCGTTCTAGTGGGTGCTTCGAGGTCCAGTGAGGAGGCGAGAATGGCTTTTGAAAAACTGGAACGGGCAGGGTTTTCTGATGTGTCGATTTTGGAAGGTGGCATGGAGGAATGGGTGGCGGCAGGTTTTGCGATCCAGTCTTCAGCGCTGCCACCATCTCAGCCTACTGCGCCGGATGGAAGGCTGTCAGTCGATCTGACAGAAAGCCGGGTGGAATGGATTGGGCGCAATTTACTGAACAAACATTGGGGCACTGTAGTCATCAAAAGCGGTGCGATTGACTGTGCTGCCGGGAAACTCACTGGCGG
>JBGSLX010000296.1:0-2644 GCA_041740475.1 Akkermansiaceae bacterium
ATGAACCGATTCAACCACCGCCTCGCCTTCGCCACCATCTCCGCCCGCCGCAACTGACCCCGTGCAAAAATCCGCCGTGCGGGCAGGGTGCCTACACGAGGGATTGTTGCATGAAGAAGCTGGGATGAATGGCGGTGAAAAACCTCCTGATTCATGTTTTTAAGATGAACTCTCACACATGCAGGCACACTGGTGAGGTGGGATTATCTGCGAGGCTCCGGCGGGCTTGTCTAGGGCTCCGGAATGGAAATATAGCACTCCGGCAGGGATATTAAGCACTCCGGCAGGGATATTAAGCACTCCGGCGGGGTTGTTAAGCACTCCGGCGGGGTTGTTAAGCTCTCCGGCGAGGTTGTTAAGCACTCCGGCGAGGTTGCTGTACTGCAGCACATCAAGATTTGTGGAAACGAGTTTTTTCCCCTGATTTTCCTCTGCCCCTTCATGCTTGGCTCAAGCAATGATTGAAATCCAGCTCACCGACCCAGAGATACAGGACCTGAATGAGGCCATCGACGACCCGACCTTATCGCCCCTTCAAAGCCCGGCTCACTGCGCTGAAAATGAGTCCGCTCGATATGCCATGACCCACCGCCCGCTTATCCACGACACACTTCAGCAAGCCCTAGAAGCCAGCTCCGATGCCCACCATCGCAGGAAACAAAAGCATCTCCAAAGTGGCAATTTTCACCGCGCATCCTTGGTTTTGAGTTGCTGCCGCATGCTGAGTTTCACAGCTTATGCAGCGTCCAACAAAACCAACCATCATGTCACGACCTGTCACACTTTTCACCGGCCAATGGGCCGATCTACCACTCGAAAAACTCGCGCCACTCGCCTATGAAATGGGCTACGATGGCCTAGAACTCGCTTGCTGGGGTGACCACTTTGATGTGGACGCTGCCGTTTCCAAGAAAAACTACGTCAAAGAGAAATGGGAACTGCTCTCGGATCACGGCCTGACCTGCTTCGCAATTTCCTCACACCTTGTCGGCCAAGCGGTTTGCGATCTGATCGATGAACGCCACCAGGCCATTCTCCCCGCCGATGTCTGGGGCAATGGCGATCCCGAAGAAGTGCGCAAGCGCGCTGCCAAGAAAATGATCCTCACTGGCAAGGCCGCTCGTGCCTTTTTCAATGCTAAACCCGGCCGTGATCAAGCCGACGATTTTCCAGCGGTGGTCAATGGTTTCACAGGATCATCCATCTGGCATTCGATCTATGCGTTTCCTCCCACTTCGCAGGCTTATTACGAAAAAGGCTTTAAAGATTTCGCCAAGCGCTGGCTTCCGATTCTCGATGCGTTTGAAAAAGTCGATGTCAACTTCGCGCTCGAAGTCCACCCCACCGAAATCGCCTTCGACATCGCCTCCGCGAAGCGTGCTCTGGCCGCCGTGGGCCACCACAAGCGCTTTGGTTTTAACTACGATCCTTCACACCTCGGTTACCAAGGAGTCGATTACGTTCGCTTCATCCGCGAGTTTCCTGACCGGATCTTCCATTGCCACATGAAGGATGCGTGGTGGGGTCACGGTGACGGCAGCGTCGGCGTCTTCGGGGGACACACCGACTTTGGCGATGCCCGCCGTTTCTGGGACTTCCGCTCACCCGGTCGAGGAGACATCGAGTTCGAAGACATCATTGTTGCGCTCAATGACATCGGCTACCGCGGCCCCCTTTCCGTGGAGTGGGAGGACATCCGCATGGACCGTGTGCACGGTGGTGCAGAAGCAGCCAGCTTCGTTCGCAGTCTGGATTTCCCGGTCAGTGCGGTCGCTTTTGACGCCGCTTTCGATAAATCGAACCAATAAACATTCATTCATCCGCGTAAAGAATTCGCCCGCAATTGTCACAGCGGGTGAGTTCTTTGGAGGACTGGACGCCCACTACGGTGGAGGCAATGAGCTTCATGTGGCATCCGCCGCATTTTGCATCGTGCATCGGTGCAACGGCCATCCCCTCCTTCGTTTTCATGAGTCGTAGATAGAGCGGGATGATCAATTCGGGAACCTGCGTGGAGAGTCGTTCGCGTTCGGCCCTGACTTCTTCGCACTCTGTGGTAATGCGAACTCGGCGTTCCGCGATGCTGGCGAGATCTTCATCGATCAAAGTGCGAGTGTGAGCGAGCGCCGCTTGCGCTGCTTTTTCCGCTGCCCTCAGGCCGTCCATTTCCTCCATCAACTCCAGCTCGCGGGTTTCGAGGCTATCCACTTCCTTCTCGTAGCGCGTCACTTCATGGCCCAGCGCCTGATATTCCTCATTCTTGCGGGTTTCAAATTGTTGGGTTTTGAGTCGTTGGATCGAGGTCCGGCGTGTGCCAGCATCCAGCTCAAGGCGCTTGAGCCGCAGCTCACAGTCCATCAACGCACTGTGCGCACTCTTTAATGCCGCTTCATCTGCATGAAGACGAGTCTTCGCCCGTGCCTCATCGATGGGTAGTTTTTCAAGATCCTTCGCGAGAGCTAACAATCGACGATCCCGATCTTGCAATATCAACAACGCGCGCACTTCATCAAGCATGTGCCCTGCGTAAACGCATGACATACCGACGACAAGGATTTAGAGCGGCCCTAGAAAAGCAAAACGCCCAATTTCTCACAAAAGAGAAACTGGGCGAATGAAAATAATTTTGGGTAGTTCGCTTACC
>JBGSLX010000297.1:0-3107 GCA_041740475.1 Akkermansiaceae bacterium
GTTCTACACCCTCGGGCCGCTCACCACCGACATCGCACCCGGCTACGACCACATCACCAGCGGCATCGGCGCGGCGATGATCGGTTGGTATGGCTGCGCGATGCTTTGTTACGTCACGCCGAAAGAACATCTCGGCCTGCCTAACAAAAACGATGTCAAAGAAGGAGTCATCACCTACAAACTCGCCGCCCACGCTGCCGACCTCGCCAAAGGCCACCCCGGTGCTCAATACCGTGACAACGCGCTGAGCAAAGCCCGCTTCGAATTCCGCTGGGAAGACCAGTTCAACCTCGGTCTCGATCCCGAACGCGCCCGCGAATTCCACGATGAAACCCTGCCGCAAGATGGAGCGAAAACCGCCCACTTCTGCTCGATGTGCGGACCGCACTTCTGCTCGATGAAGATCACTGAGGACGTCCGCAAGTACGCCGCAGAGCAGGCGATTTCGGAGGAAGAAGCGCTGGCGAAAGGCATGGAGGAGAAATCAAGGGAGTTCGCAGAGGCGGGTGCTGAGGTTTACCAAAAAGTATAAGTCCTATTGGCCCTATAGGACCAATTCTGAATAAAAACCGCCATGCCAGACGAATCACCCGGCTTCCTTCCCGCAGGCGGAAATTACCAGGGCCTCCTCTCCTACCGGAAGGCGGAGGTGATCTACGACTTCACTTTCCGCTTCTGTGAAAAGCACCTCAAGCGCGGTGACCGAACTATCGACCAAATGGTGCAGGCCGCCCGTTCTGGAAAACAAAATATCGCTGAAGGCAGCAAAGCATCCATAACTTCCACAGAGATGGAGCTTAAGCTCACTAACGTGGCCCGGGCCAGTTTGGAGGAGCTACTTTTGGACTATCAGGACTTTCTACGCGTTAGGGATTTCAAGTTCTGGGCAAAGGACTCTCAGGAAGCTCTCTATGTCCGCAAGCTTGGCAAAACCGAACATGAGTCATTTGAGACCTACAGAGCCTACATGGAGTCTCGCCCACCCGAAGTCCTCGCTAACATAGCTATTTGCCTGATTCATCAGGCAAACTATCTACTCGATCAGCAAATCCGCCGCCTCGAAAAGGACTTCTTACAAAAAGGTGGGCTTCGTGAAAACATGACACGGGCTCGCCTAGATTATCGAAGAAAACAATAGAGTAAGTCACACCGGCTCCTCCCACCCCTCAAGCCAGCGGAGCTAACAAATGGGATAACGTCTCCGCATCAATGCGCAGTTTGCTGGTATCCTCGGAAAGCAGAGCCTCGACCAGAGCGGATTTTTGCTTTTGGAGTTCCAAGATGCGCTCCTCAATCGTGCCGCGGCAGACGAGTTTGTGAACGAAGACTGGCTTGGTCTGGCCGATGCGATGGGCACGATCCGTTGCTTGGTTTTCGGCGGCGGGATTCCACCAAGGATCGTAGTGAATCACGGTGTCGGCAGCCGTCAGATTGAGTCCCGTGCCGCCCGCTTTGAGCGAGATCAGGAAAATCGGCACCTCACCCGTTTGGAACTTTTTGACGAGTTTTGCCCGCTCCTTGGTCTGTCCCGTGAGCTTGAGAAATGAGATGTCTTGAAGTTCGAGGTGCTCTTCGATCAGTTCGAGCATTGAAGTGAACTGCGAAAAAAGCAGGATGCGGCGACCTTCATCGATGAGTTGGGGCAGCAGCTCTTTCGTGAGAAATTCGAGCTTAGCAGATTCGTTGACGCGTCGGGCCGCGTCGCTTTTGAGAAGCTGTGGGTCGCAGCAGATTTGGCGCAGCTTGAGCAGGGCATCGAGCACGATGATGTGCGACTTGGCCAAGCCCTTGGATTCGATGGCCTCTCGGACGCGTGAATCCATGACAGCCCGCACGGATTCGTAGAGATCCGTTTGTTTCGGCGCGAGGTTGATGCCGTGGATGATGGTGGTTTTTTCAGGCAGCTCTGTGGCGACTTGATCTTTCGTGCGGCGCAGGATGAGCGGCGAAATACGGCGATTGAGCGCGACCTGCGCGTCGGTGGAATGATCGCGTTCGATGGGCTTGCGTAGAAACGCATTGAAGGATTTTTCGTCGGAGAGAAAACCTGGCATCAGGAAGCGCATCAGACTCCAGAGCTCGCCGAGGTGATTTTCCATCGGTGTGCCAGAGAGGCAGATTCGGTGCTGAGCTTTGAGTTTGCAGGCGCTGTAGGAAGTGATGGCCTTCGAGTTTTTGATGTATTGCGCCTCATCCAGCACGACCGTGTGCCAGTGGTGTTTGGCCAGCTCGTCAAAGTCACGGACGAGCAGCGGATAAGTGGTGAGCACGATGTTGTGGTCTTTGATTTGATCAAAATACTCGGAACGCTCGCCACCGTGGAGCACGAGGACTTTCAGATGCGGTGCAAATTTTTCCGCTTCGTCGGCCCAGTTTGGCACGACCGAAGTGGGGGCGATGACCAGCGATGGCCGATCAGGAAATTTCGCGATTTCGGCAGTGAGATGCGCGAGAGTTTGCAGGGTTTTGCCGAGTCCCATGTCATCGGCGAGGATGCCGTGCAGGCCGTGGGTTGAGAGAAATTGCAGCCAGCGAAACCCATCGATTTGATAAGGGCGCAGCTCTGCCTGAATGGACGCGGGAACCTCCGCAGGTGGAAGACCCTTGATGTCGCGAAGGTTGCGCCCCAACTCGGCAAGGGCGCGGGTGGTTTCGGAGCTTTCGATGGACAGCGCATCGGCCATGCCCGCTGCACTGAGCCGATCCATGCGCAGTGGCCCGCCAGCTCGCTCAGAGCCATGGAAAAGGTGGCGGACCTGATCGACCATTTCCAGAAACCTCTTGGCGGGAAAGCGGATGTGGCCGTCGGATGGCTCATCGCAGGGAATGAGAAGCGTTTCCGGCATCTTCTCACCACTGTATCGCTCCAGCCAATCCTCAGAAATGGCGCGGGCGATTTGCGGGATGAGGCTGACCTTTTTGCCGTCAAACTCACCGGTCACATCGAAGCGAAACCAGTCGATTCCATGATCTGGATCGGCCTCGATGGCAGGAAAGAAATCTGCGATGTCGTGAACCGTGAGACCGAGTTTCGGGTCACTCGTGATGGTCCATCCCGCGCTTCTAATCGCTTCGGCCTGCTCGCTTGTTAGGAAATCCAGCCAATC
>JBGSLX010000298.1:0-3055 GCA_041740475.1 Akkermansiaceae bacterium
TGGTGCGAATGGCCGTGGCGCATTATCAATTTGAGGCGATTCATCCGTTTACCGATGGCAATGGGCGAACGGGACGTGTGATCAATAGCCTTTTCCTAATTTCAGAAAACTTGCTGACCTTACCCATACTCTACCTCAGCCGCCAAATCATTTTGAGTAAAGACGATTACTATCAGTTGCTACTTGATGTGACTCGCCACGCAGCATGGGAACCGTGGATTCTTTATATGCTTAAAGCAGTTGAGCAAACTTCCATATGGACAACTGGCAAGATTGAAGCAATTCGCATTCTCTCTAACATCACAATTGAGTATGTCCGCCAAAAGGCTCCGAAAGTGTATTCCAGAGAGCTCGTGGATTTGATTTTTGAACAACCTTACTGCCGCATCCAAAACGTTACCGAAGCAGGAATCGCAGGACGACAAGCTGCTTCACGTTACCTAAAACAACTTGTGGAGATCGGAGTGATGGAAGAAATCCAATTTGGACGGGAAAAAATCTTCATTCATCCCAAGTTGATGAGGTTACTAACTCGCGACTCAAACAAGATCGAACCTTATCCCGCATGAACGATTCCGAGACCTACGCAGAGCACATTGATCCTGCCCCCTGCCCTCAAAGCAGCGGGGATTTTCGCATCTACCTGCCTTGAGCGCGCAACCTTTTGGCGCACAACCACATATTCGGTTCGGAGGAAGAAATGAAGGAGCTGGAATAGACATCACCAGTCGGTGACGTTTTTTATTTTGAAAAACCCTCAATCGTCGCCACGTTTGACGGTCGTGTTTTTCTGTAAAACCCCATTCGTCTCACTTTTCACCCTCTCGGCATCCCTCACCGGATTCGCCGAGGTGAAGAACTTGGCTGCCATCGAGGAGCTCGTTGAAACCCACTGCCACGACTGCCATGGCGGGGGAATCGAGCGCGGCGGCTTGGATCTTGAGGACATTTCCGGCGAGGCGCTGACCGAGCATCGAGCGATCTGGGAAAAGGTGATCTTGCGCATGGACTCGCGGCAAATGCCGCCACCAGACGAGGAGCGCCCCGATGAAGCTGAATATCAAGCATCGGTAAATTTTCTCAGTGAATACCTCGACCAAGCTGCGCCCATCCGAGCTGGCCGCGTGCCTGCGGTGCGGCGCATGACCCGCCACGAATACCGAAACGCCATCCGCGATCTGCTTGCACTCGACATCGAGGTCAACGAACTGCTGCCCAAGGACGACGAGAGCCATGGCTTCGACAACATCACGGTCGGAACCTTGTCGCCCGTCCTGCTCAACCGCTACCTGAGCGCGGCCCAGAAAATCAGCCGTCTCACTGTGGGCCTCGCGCCCGAATCCCCGCAAGGTCGGGTCATCCGACTGCCAGCGGACATGACCCAAGAGTCGCACGTCGATGGACTGCCGCCCGGCAGTCGAGGCGGCGCTCTTCTGAATCATGTATTTCCCGCCGCTGGCGAATATGAGATTGAGCTACGACTCAGCCGTAACCGGGATGAAATCGTGGAAGGATTGCATGAGTCCCATCAGCTCGTGCTGCTGCTCGATGGCAAAATCCAGAAGTCCTTCGAAGTCGCACCAGCACGGGGGAAAAAGAACGCACGCCCAGCGGATGAGCATCTCAAAGCCCGCCTGCAATTCCCCGCCGGTCCCGCGAAACTAGGAGTGACATTCCTCGAAAAGGGGCCAGCGATGATCGAAACCGCGCGCCTGCCCTACGATGCGAGTTTCAACATGCACCGCCATCCTCGCCAGACACCTGCGATTTATCAGGTGTCGATCACAGGGCCATTTGGTCCATCCCAAGCGAATGACACTCCGTCACGCAAAGCGATTTTCACCACAACTCCAAAGACAGAAGCCGATGAGCCAGCCGCCGCCAAAAGCATCGTCGCGTCGCTCGCGAGGCGGGCTTTCCGTCGTCCGGTGGCGGATGCCGATCTTGAAACTGCGCTGAATTTCTACCAACAGGCGCGTGAGACCGGTAGCTTCGACGCTGGAATCGAGGCTGCGGTCTCGGTGATTTTATCCAGCCCGAAATTTCTCCTCCGCATCGAACCGGACGACGAGAGCCAGCCAACCGGCAAGCCCTATCCACTCGACGATGTTTCGCTCGCTTCCCGGCTTTCGTTTTTTCTCTGGAGCAGCATCCCAGATGAAGAACTGATCACGCTTGCGGAGCGCGGCGAACTGCGCCAACCCGCTGTGCTCAAGGCGCAAGTCGCACGCATGCTGGCCGATCCGCGATCATCCGCACTGGTCACGAACTTCGCCAGCCAGTGGCTCCACCTGCGCAATCTGGACTCGGTGCAGCCGGACTTGCGCTTGTTCCCGGACTTCGATGACAACCTCCGTGATGCCATGCGGCGCGAGACCGAGCTGTTCTTCTGCAGCATCCTCAGCGAGAATCGGCCCTTGGTCGAGCTGCTGACTGCCCGCCACACTTATCTCAACGAGCGCCTCGCCAAGCATTATGGCCTGAGCGGCATCTCGGGAAATCGTTTCCGCAGAATCGAACTAGCAGACGATGGCAAACGCGGTGGCATCCTCCGCCAAGCGTCGATCCTCAGCGTGACCTCCTACGCGAATCGTACTTCACCAGTCATCCGAGGAAACTGGATTCTTGAAACGGTCTTGGGCACGCCGACTCCGCCGCCGCCGCCGGAGATTCCGATGCTCGATGAAGGCGTCGTTTCCGCCAAGCTGCCGATGCGTGAGCGGCTTGCGGCGCACTCGAAGGACCGGAGCTGTGCGGCCTGCCACGTGCTGATGGACCCGCCGGGTTTTGCTTTCGAGAACTATGATGCGACGGGGCGCTGGCGGGACTTCGAAAATGAGCGCCCGGTGGACAATGCTGGCGGACTGCCCTGCGGCACCAAGGCCACTGGGGCAGACGAGTTGATCCGAGAAGTCACCAAGCGACCCGACCTTTTCACTCGCGCCTTCACTTCGAAAATGATGGTCTATGCGCTTGGTAGAGGTGTGGAACCCTACGACCAGACTGCCATCCGCCGCATCATGAACGAGCTCGATGCCAATCAAGCGACCATTCC
>JBGSLX010000299.1:0-4499 GCA_041740475.1 Akkermansiaceae bacterium
TACCTCTCTGGCAATACCGATTTCAGCACTTACTTCTCGCCTGTCGACCTGGCGTTTCTTGCTGAGATCGGCTGCCGACAGCGCGAGTTTTTCGACTTCGTGGAGGACTTTTGCGAGGATCACACACCATCTCCGGGCACCGCGCTGTTGATTGCTGCGGTTCGCCGGGATTTCCTACTGAGCGTGCAACAAAATGTGCTAGCAGATGGCCCTGACCTGTCGCGTGATGACGTTCCATCTTTCGGCGATGAATTAGGTGGAATCCACTACCTGCCGCGCATCCTTGCCAAAGCCCGGGCCAAACTTCGCGGAAAACTCGACCCCGATCTGATGTACGGCTGCGGCGGAGATCGGAATTTTCTCCTCAACCACGGAAACCTCCATCCCGCAGATTTTCTCCGCCGTGTCTGGGCTGCGGGAGATGATGATCAGAAAATCATCGATTGGATCGATCAAACCGCCCACTGACCTTCATCCAATTCCGGGCTTGCCTCATATCGGTCTGCCTCGTATTTCGCGCTTCCACAACCGCCATGGCTAGCACTCCCGTCATCAACCTCCGCAAAGGACACGCCGTCCGCCACAACAACGAAATCTGTCTCGTCGTCGATCACGAACTGAAGACGCCACCGCGCATGGCTTCCTACGTCCAGATGTCCATCCGCAGCGTGGCGACCAAGAAAATGTTCAATCTGCGCATGACTTCGAACGATTCTCTTGAGGGCGTTGTTCTCGAACGCACCCCCCACGAATACTCCTACAAAGACAGCAGCGGCTACCATTTCCTCGATCCTAACACCTACGAAGACGCACTGGTTTTTGAAGACCTGATTGAAAACGTCAAAAACTACCTCATTGAGGGCCAATCCTACGTCCTGCTGATCGCTGATGGCATTGTGGTCTCGGTCGAACTGCCGATGACGATGACGATGAAGGTCACGGAGTCCTCAGAAGGCGTCAAAGGCGATTCCGCCAACAACGTTTACAAACCTGCCATCATGGAAACTGGCTTGGTCGTGCAAGTTCCACTTTTCATCAACGTCGGCGAGAGAATCAACGTCAAGACAGAGGACAATTCCTACCTCGGACGCGCCTCCAACAGCTAAGAATCGGCGTCTAAGGAGGTTAGTTAAGTTTTGTTTATTTTTTCTTGCTCCAAACTATCTACTTTGGAAAGTTGCTGGGGTGATGAAAACCACCTTCAGGCGTTCCTTATCGATTTGTGCGTCGCTCGTTTTGATTGCCCACGCTCATGGCATGGCATCCACCTACACGGTAAAATCGGGTGACACGTTTGCCAAAATCGCACGCCACGCAGGCTGCTCACCGACGGACTTGGCAAAGACGAACGATTTGAAACTCACTGCGGTGATTCGTCCGGGACAGAAACTCAAACTTCCGAGCAAATCGACCACTCCGGTCAAATCGACCACTCCGGCACAAGTGGCATCTGACGGCGTTCACACCATCCAGTCGGGAGATACGTTTTCCTCGATCTCGCGCCGCTACGGAATGTCTGTAGATTCAATCATTGCTGCAAATCCGGGCATCGACTCCAAGTCGCTGCAATTGGGACAAAAAATCCGTCTTTCATCGGCCTCATCTCCGAAAGAGCAGCCGCCAATCACTCGCTCGACACAGACCATTTCCACTTCGAAAGCAGAGTCAAAAGCCGAGACCACAGCTTCCGCAGCAGCCGCGTCAAAAAATTTGGTGCCTGAAACAGAAGCGCCCGAACGCATCGAGCAAGTGAAGACGTTCATGGTAGAAGCCGAAATTACTTATGGTGAATTCGCCGCCATCCATGGGACAAACATCACGCGCCTCAATGATTTGAACGGCTTGGACCTGACCGCTTCCACTGTGCTGGCTAAAGGTTCCGAACTCTACGTTCCTCAATAAGAGTCTCAGGAACGTTGCTCCCAAGCGGCTTCACTCTAAAAGAACCCGGCAGCACGATTTTTTACTAATAATTATAATTTGACGCGCGAGGCGTCGCCACGGGCAAATCGCGCAATGTGGTCATCCGAGGCGTCTCCAAAGGCAAATCGCGCAGCGGTTCATTCAGTGACGGAACCGCTCTCCCTTGCGGGCCTTGTTTTGCTGGATTCATGCTGAGAACCACCGGAGTGCCGACTTCGACCGAATCGTACAACAACGGCACAAACTGCTTGGGCAGGCGGATACAGCCGTGTGATGCAGGTTTTCCCGGCTCTGGGATCAATCCACCGTGCATGCCAATGCCGTAAGAGGTCAGCCGCATCCAATACGGCATGGGCGCTGGCACATAAACGATGCCTTCGGGAACGGGATCATTGTAGCGCGCGTCTCCATCCACCACGTTGCCAAACTCATCTTCGAACCAGCCGTATCGATTCGAATACTTATCGACGATTTTCTCGGTGATTTTATAGGTTCCCGGCTTGGTATCGTGGCCTTCGCGACCGGTTGCGACGTAACACCAACCGATCTCTCGCCCGTCGCGTTCAAACTCGGCGATCTGGTCACTCAAGCTGATGTGGATCTTCACTTTTCCCGGACCACCATCGTCATACCAACGATAAAGAACCCGCTCAGACCGCACGGGGGGGCGACTTGATGTCGGAACGCATGAGACCGAAGCGCATGAAACAATCCCGACGAGCATCAGGAAGCAAGAATTCAGAGTGAGAGACATGTGATTGAAAAATTCGCATTTCCGCACCAAGAGATATTTCCTGCGGCTGGCGGGATGAACTAAGCGGCATTTTTGACTAGGTCAAGGTCACTCAATTGGATGGATTTTTACACAATTGACATCGGTGCTTGTTTTTCGCTGTGGAAAAGTGATTGCCTTGTCGCCCGGTATGCCGTCACAGCGCGATTCGCCGGTCACTGCTTACTATCTGCACATGGACACCCCTCCTTTTTCCGAACTCGGCTTGCCCGATGCCCTGCTAGCCGCAATCGAAACTCTCGGCTACGAACGCCCATCACCCATTCAAGCGCTGAGCATTCCGCCCGCACTCGCCGGGCTCGACCTTGTTGGGCTGTCCGCTACTGGTTCAGGCAAAACGGCGGCCTTCACCCTGCCCGCGCTGACGCTCGTGGATGTGAAAGCCATGTTCACCCAAGTCCTTATCCTTTGTCCGACCCGTGAGCTGGCGGTGCAAGTCTGCGAAGAAGTCCATCGTCTCGGCGCAAAAATGCGTGGCCTACACGCCACACCCGTCTATGGCGGCGCTCCGATGGACCGCCAGTTGCGCGCTCTGCGAGATGGCGCTCAAGTCGTCGTTGGCACGCCTGGACGTTTGCTCGACCATTTAAGACGCGGCAGTTTCGACCCATCGCACATCCGCATGGCGATTCTCGACGAAGCCGACCGCATGCTCGACATGGGCTTTAAGGACGAAATGGACGAGTTGCTCGGCTCGCTGCCGCCGGAGCGTCAGACGCTGTTCTTTTCTGCCACGATGAGCGCTGGCGTGTCACGGCTGATCAAAAGTTTCGGCAAGGATCCCAAAATCATCGAGATCGAGCAAAAAGCTCGCACCGTTTCTACCGTCGAGCAGTCGTATTTTGAGGTGCGTGAACGCTCTAAAGTCGAGGTGCTGTCTCGGATTCTCGATATGAATCCACCGCGTCTTGGCATCATCTTCTGCAACACCAAACGCTCGGTGGACCAATGCACCGAGGACCTCGTCAATCGCGGATACGCCGCCGATCGCTTGCACGGCGACATGACCCAAATGATGCGCGAACGTGTGCTCAAGCGCTTCCGTGACGGCAGCGTGGAATTGCTGGTCGCCACCGACGTCGCCGCTCGCGGTTTGGACATCGATGAAATCGACATCGTCTTCAACTTCGATCTACCTGCTGACCCCGAGGATTACGTCCACCGCATCGGCCGCACCGGTCGCGCCGGTCGTTCCGGACGCGCCGTGAGCTTCGTCTTTGGCCGCGACATTTATCGCCTGCAATCCATCGAGCGCTACACCCGTCAAGTCATCCGCCGCGAGCGCATTCCCTCAGTCGAGCAGGTCGAGGGTCGGCGTGCAGATTTGATTTTCGACACGCTGAAAGAACGCCTCGAAACCGGAAAATTCGATGCTTATCAGGACAATATCGACCGCTTGTTGGAACAGGGACACACCCCCACCGACATCGCTGGCGCACTGGCCACCATGCTGCGAGAGTCCAGTGGCCGCGAGGGCGAACTGATTGCAGAAGACCGGGAGCCGGAAAAAGCCGAGCGCAGAACCAAGAACACGGATGCCCGTAAGACACGCGATGATTCCGAGCGTGCGCCGAATCCAAAAATGGATCGCGGCCCGATCCCGCAAGAGCAAGGCATGACGCGTCTGTTTCTGTCGCTTGGAAAAACCCACGGCGTATTGCCCAAGGACATCGTCGGCATGATGTACCGCGAGGCCGGACTGCCCGATGGTTCGCTCGGTCGCATCACGCTCTTTCCACGCCACACATTGGTGGATGTGCCAGAAAACTTCGCCGAGCAAGCG
>JBGSLX010000300.1:0-13581 GCA_041740475.1 Akkermansiaceae bacterium
ACCATCACGCCGCAACTGATCGAAAAAATTGCGTAGAGCCCGAACTTGACCCAGCGGCTTTCCTCTAAAGCGAGGATGACAGGGTTTTCGCTGTGAACCCGGCGTTTCTTTCCAGACGAAAGGCCTTGTTGGGCCAATCGCCAGCGTTTGATGGCATCCAGAAATCCCACAGCGGTGAAGCGATCGGTTGACGGGACAGACCCCGTTTTGGGTGGCTGCCGGGCGGCAAGCTAGTCCGCAGCCAGACCCTTGGCAACCCACAAATCGCGAGCGAAAATCGTGCGATTTCTAGAAATTCTAGCCGGATCGTGATCCGACATCTTGAGAAGTATGAGCGCCTACTCGGCGAAACAAAAAAATGGCGACCTCCCGGGTGGAAGGTCGCCATTGGATCGGAAGAACGCGTTAGCTTACGGATTGCCAATCACGCGACTGAAGAGCTTGCCACCTGACGCATTGCCAGAAGCCGGGATGGTGGCAGTGACATTGTTGAGCGGAGGCGTGCCAGCAGTGACGGTGAAGTTGATGCCGCCGACAGTGCTGGTGGCATCGGGGACCGTAACCGGAGTGGACCAAGCATCGGTAATGCCGAGATCGCTACTGTGTTGAACTTGGAGCGATGCATCACCGCGTGCTGCGGAGTCGCGCATCGTAAAGGTCAAGGTCAAGGCACCGGCGCTCTGCGTGGGGGATGGCAGCAGGCCATTGGCATTGGCATCCACATCCGCAGCGCCAAGCAGGAAGGCAAGGCCATTTTCGATGCCATCGTTGTTGGTGTCGTCACCGAACAGCGCACCGTCAGACCAAGTGGTGAAGGGATCAGCCGCTGCGGTGGTGACCACGATTTGAAGACCACCGCTGCCACTGCCTCCGCCGTTTTGGAAATAAACGGTTTTTCCTGAGCCCGCAACGTCGGCGACGGCATTGCCTGCACCGAAGTTGGAGATGGTATTGAAGGTGCTCGCTGTGTTGGCGATCAAAGTGTAGGTGCCATCTGGGATGCTTGCCCATGGGACCGCCTCGCCACGGCTGCCTCCGACGATGCTGGCAACGCCGAAGCTGCTGTCAGTCGTAACAGTGCCGTTCACCTTCATCGGGACATACGTTTCTGGTGTCGAGCTACCGACGAAGAAGTAGAACTTGGCTGTTTTTTCGGGGCTGATCTCAGGTGGAGTTTCAAATGTCAAGTTGCCACCAATCGTTCCAGGTCCGCCGATACGACCACCGGCTTGAACTAAGACGCTGGAAGAAGTAAGCAAACAGGTATCGGCGAGTGCTAGCGAGGCCGTGTCGGCAATAGTCGTGAGTCCGAGGTAGTTTTTCGTGCCTGCCATGCGCAGTGTGGTTTCCGTGCTGCCGCCAGTCCGGGTGATGGTCAGTCCGCCACTGCCGGAAATTGGCCCATCGAGATTGATCCTGCGGTCTGACACCGACAGGTTGTGATTGACGATGAGATCTCCGTCCAAAGTGATGTTCCCGGTCAGCGTGAGGGTATGATTGGTGTTTTCACCGCCGATCGTGCGTGGGCCGCCGGAGGTCGCGGTGATGTTATTTTCATAGGTGAGTGTGGTTCCACCCGCTGCTCCAGGGATAAAAGTTACTAAAGCTTCTCTTGTATTTCCCGTGGCTCCTAGGGTGATGAGTCCAGATCCGACAGAAAGATCGGAAGCACCGCGGACTTCGACAACTCCCTGAGCAATCGTGAGGTCACCAGTCCACATGCTGTTGTCACCAGATAAGCGAATGGTATCTCCAAGAGTGCCCGCCGTTAAATTCAGGTCACCCGCGCCGGAGAAATTACCAGAGAAAATCATGAATTTATCATGGAAGAAAAGGCCGTTGTGAATGTTCAGATCACCTTCCAGTGCGACCGTTCCAGTGAAAGTGTAACTATGATCGCTGCCGCCTCGGATCGTGCGGAAACCACCCGAACGAACCATGACATTGTTGGCGATGATTTTGCCTCCCGCAGTGCTTGCTGATGTCAAAAATCCAGCTCCAAAGGCATTCGCGGTTTCACCGATGATAATGTCCCCGGTGCCGACGTTGACCTGTCCCAGTGCGCTGTCACCGAACACTTCAGCTGTTCCTTGACGAATAATCAGGTCGCCTGACCATGAAGCATTAGCCCCACCAAGGGCTACCCGGCCCAGATTGTAGTTGGCGGTGCCGCTGTTGACGTTGTTGTAGGTTTCGACGATTAGGTTTTCTGTACCAGTCAGATTGCGGTTGATGACGATCGCATTTGCCAGACTTGTATCGGTGGAAATGTTTTGAACGGTCAGGTCAGCATTCAAAACCAGCGAACCCGTATTAAGCGTCATTTGGCGGTTCGTAGTTGTGTCGTTCTTGTAAGCGAATGCGCTCGCGGCGGAAACGGTAATATTTTGCGACAAAGTCTTCCCGAATGTGCCATTAGTACGAGCTTCAAGGGTGCCACCTCCCAAGTCGATTGCCACAGCAGCAGCCAGATCCTGAGTAGCACCCTGTGTATTATTAAGTACAAGTCGGCCACCATTGACGTTAAGAGGTCCGGTAAAGGAATTGGCATTGAAGCCAGTCATTACAAAGGTTCCTGTCCCTGTTTTGGTAATTCCTCCGGCACCTGCAGTTTGTCTGTTGAAAGTTAGCAGACCGGAACCGTTGTGATCGATTTCTAGTTGGGAGGTTAGACTTTGGGAACCCGTGATTCCTGTTCCTCCATTAAAGGTAATATTGCCGGTCGCGCCAGAAGTCACATCGAGCGATGCGTTACCGCTGTCTGCGGTAAAGGTCAAAATGGCGGCGCTTGTCATGTTGGTCGTCCAAGTGGCGTCAATGTTGTCTCCGAAGGTTATTGATCTAACGAGACGGGTGAATCCGGTTTCGTTGCTTGTCGCGCGAGTCAGGTCGTTAAATATAAGATCTGCGGTGTTGTTGAATGTGGGAGCAGTATCCCAGTTGGAAGACGTTGGGGCCCAACTGCCAGTAACGGCATCGGCACCAGTCCACGTGAACGTGGCGGCGTGTAGCGGTGATGAAGCGGCGAGAATAATCGTCAGCAAGGTTACTGCTGAAAATGGTCTAAATAGGTTTGTTTTAATTTTCATATGTGTAATTGGGTTATGGATGGATTTGGACAGTCTGTGGATGGTTTTGGGTATGGTGGGAGTCGAGTTAGTCATAACTAAGCGACGTCTTTACAGTATTCACCGCTATTGCGGACTTCTCACGTAAAATTTAGACAAATGCTGCGGAGCGTGGATATTGGGTTAGAAAAATGAATCAGGAGAATTACTGAAACGCATGTCATCGTGGTGGGTTAGCACGGTGTAGTTATATCAATGAAATATTGATATGGCAGGCGGTTTGCAGGTTGTCGCCAATTCTAGGTAGAACGACTTGCGCAAAAAGTTACACATCCCAACCATTGTCGCATGGTGTGAGGCCAGTCTTTAATGACTTCGCGGACTACAATCCACGATTTGGATGAACCGCTTGAATTGCGTTTCGACGTTTTGTCTCCAATCAGGAAATTACCGCCGCATTTTCCTGACTCTCAGAGCTCTAGGAATTGAAGAAGGAGTTTTCTGCCGTCTTGAGTGAGAATGGATTCCGGGTGGAACTGCACGCCGTGAACCGGGTGTTCTTTGTGCATGAGACCCATGATTTCTCCTTCTTCGGTCCAGGCGGTGATTTCCAAGCAATCCGGTAGCGTTTCGCGTTTGACGATCAGTGAGTGATAGCGAGTGGCCTCGAATGGACTCGGCATGTCGGCAAAGACACTTTTGCCCGCATGATGAATCGGTGAAGTCTTGCCGTGCATCAGTCGGTCGGCGCGCACGACGTCGCCGCCATAGACTTGGCCGATCGATTGATGACCGAGGCAGACGCCGAGTATCGGCGTATTTGCGCCGAGTCTGCGGATGAGTTCCATCGAAATGCCCGCCTCGTTCGGAGTGCATGGTCCGGGAGAAATGCAGATCCGCTCTGGCTTGAGTGCGATGACTTCATCGACCGATAACACATCATTGCGGATCACCTTCATTTCAGCTCCGAGCTCGCCGAAGTATTGGACGAGGTTGTAGGTGAATGAATCGTAGTTATCGAGGATCAGGAGCATGTGGGTAGAAGCTGAAAAACTGAGAAGCTAAGAAGCTGAAATGTGCTGCGGTCAACTTTCGAGTGTTTTTGCGAGAGCAATGGCGCGGAGCAGGCCTTTCGCCTTGTTGACGGTTTCAATGTACTCGTAGGTCGGATCGGAATCGGCGACCACGCCAGCGCCCGCTTGAACGTAGGCTTTGCCGTTTTTGAGCAGACAGGTGCGCAAGGTGATGCAGGAGTCATGCGAGCCATCGAAGCCGAAATATCCCACTGCTCCTGCGTAGGCGCAGCGTTTGTGTTTTTCGAGTGAGTTGATGATTTGCATGGCGCGGATCTTGGGCGCACCGCTCACCGTGCCGGCGGGGAAGGTGGCACGCAGCACATCGTAGGCGCTGTGCGTCGGGTCGAGCTCGCCTCTGACGTTGGAAACGATGTGCATCACATGGCTGTATCGCTCCACGATCATGAAGTCGTCCACATGCACAGAAGCGTGCTTGGCGATGCGTCCGACGTCATTTCTCGCGAGATCCACTAGCATCAAGTGCTCGGCACACTCTTTCGGGTCCGCTAGTAAATCGGCGGCAAGTGCGTCGTCTTCCTCCGGCGTATTTCCGCGCCAGCGGGTGCCCGCGATGGGGCGGATGTCGATGCGACCGTGGATCGAGCGCACATGGACTTCGGGTGAACTACCGACGAGTGAGAAATCGCCAAGTTCGAGAATGAACATGTAGGGCGAGGGATTGACGAAGCGCAGTGCACGATAGAGATCCACTGGCGGCTGCTCGAAGGCCGTTTCAAAACGTTGACTGGGGACAAATTGGAAGATGTCCCCTGCTGCGATGTATTCCTTGCCATTGCGGACCATTTCCTCGAATTCCGCCTGCGTCGTATTGCTGGACGCATCGACTGGCTCCACTTTGAGCAGGCCGTTGAGCGCTGGCACATGCAGCGGACGATTGAGGAGTTCCACGATGGCCTCGATTTTTTCGCAGGCCTGGGCGTATGCGTCGGTGAGAGTGGGAAACTCGTCGATGAATGCATTTGCGACGACTTGCAGGCGGCGCAGCCGATGGTCAAAAACGAGCAGCGTATCCGCGAGCATGAAAACTGCGTCAGGAATGCCGAGCGGATCGAGCGGGGCGGGGCCGAGTGTCGGCTCGAATTGGCGCACGGCATCATACGAAAGGTAGCCAACCATGCCGCCGGAAAATACTGGCAGCGCTCCGTGCGTGACTGGTTTGTAGGCCGCCATTTCGCGCTCAAGCGCAGCGAGAACGTCGTCCGGTGTGGTGTAGCTGCGCGTTTCCGAGCCCTCGCGGATGGTGATTTGTTTGTCGCGAGCCTCGAAGACGCGGCGTGGATTGCTGCCGATGATCGACCAGCGCCCGGCTTTTTCGGTACTCTCCGCGCTTTCGAGAAGAAACGAATGGCAGTTGTCGCGCAGTTTCAAATAAGCGGAGAGCGGAGTTTCAAAATCGGCTGCGAATTGAGTATAAACGGGCACGACGTTGCCGCGCTTCGCCAGCTCGACAAATGCTTCCATGGATGGCTCGACAGGAACAGAACTCACAACGCGGCGGAGCATGGCCGGAGAGAAGTCGGAACCAAGCCGAAAAAACAGTGGGTTTCTTGCGGCTGTAAAAAATTCATTGCACTGCCAGCGGTGTTTTAATGGGTATCTTCCTGCCATGCCTGATGCGCCTGATGATATCAAAAAACCGGATGAAGCTCCTTCCGACTGGGGTGCCTGGCTGGCGACCAACGGGCCGAAAATGCTGCTTTTTGCACGGCAGCAGACGCGCTCACACCAAGATGCGGAAGACGTCTTGCAAGATGCGATGGTCAAACTGATCGAAAAAATCCGCAATCATGAGTTTATCGGCGGGCCTGAGGCATGGCAGCCCTATCTCTACACCGCGATTCGGCGTCTCGCGATCGACTTGAGTCGCCGCGATGATCGCCGCAAGCGCCGCGAAGATACGGTGGGAACAGATGACGGAGAAGCGAACCAAGAGGCGTTCCATCCTTGGTTTGAGAGTGATTCCTCAGACGATGAAACGCGGCTGCAACTTGAGGAAAAGCTCAAGGAGTTGCCTGAGAAATTCTCAGAAGTGGTCATCATGAAAATTTGGGGTGAGCGCACTTTTTCCGAGATTGGTGAAACTCTTGGCATTTCTCAAAACACAGCAGCCTCTCGGTATCGCTATGGATTGGAAGCACTCAAACGCAGCCTTGGCAGTGCCCGGCGTCGCGGCGATCTCTCGATATGAAATTTATCCTCAGCCTTTGACCATGGAACCCGATTTGACATCCATTGAGAACGATCTGAAATCCCTGCGTCCGGCAGCTTTGGATGCGGCTTTCATTGCTCGGTTCGAAGCCTGCGTGAATGAGACCATCGGCGAGCTCGATCCCTCTGAGCGCGAGTTCGAGCGAGAGCTTATGGAACGCTCGCCTGCACCGCTATCGCCGGAATTGATGGCCTCGCTGACAGCGATTGTCTCCGCCGTGCCATATCCGACTCCCGCACCAAACATCGTTGCTTTCCCGATCCATGGAGAGCTGACCGCAACGCTTTCTCGTTCGCCACGTCATTGGTGGGGAGCTGCCGCGGCAGTTGCCTTGTTTGGTGCATTTGCAGGCTTGATGGTTCCTGGCGGCAAACCAACACAACCCATCGCCAGTTCCCAACCCAGTGCACCGCTCAGCCGCCCCGCAGCGCCATCTGCGTTAGTGCCTGCAGGATTCAATCGTGGTCTCAGTGAGGCCAGTGATGAAGGTGTCATTTTGCAATCAGAAGACAAAGCTCACCGCGTTTTGAAAATGGTCTATCAGGACCGTGTCACACTGAAAGATGTATCTGGTCGAACGTATCAAATCGAACAACCGCGCACCGAGTACATCCTCGTTCCATCGAACATCGATTGATATATTTTTTCCTTAGACAAATGTTTTAACGCATCACGATCTACTCGTGAACATTATGAAAACTCTATCATATCCTATTTTGTCGCTTGGCCTAGTAGCCACGACATCGCAAGCGATTGAAGCACCGGTGGATGACGCTCCACCACCGAATGAAGTCGTACAACCTGCAGCCATATTACCTAAAGAAAATGCAGCACCAGTTCCCGAAGTTCATCAACCCGCTTATCTTGGCGTGGTCGCTGGCTCGATTCCTGAAATGTTAGCAGTTCATATCGGACTGAATGCCAGCGAAGGCGTTGTGGTCCGAGCGCTGATGCCCGATGGTCCAGCAGCAGGAGCAGGTCTAGCGGTGCATGATGTGATCACTCGCATCGGTGGCCAGCCAGTCGCCTCTTCAGAAGATCTGAGCCGCGAAATCAATCAGCTCAAAGCAGGCCAAAAGGTCAGTCTTGATTTGGTACAAAAGGGCAAAAAAGTCGTCATGGACGTCACTCTAGGCACCCGCCCTGCAAAGCTCGCTGCGCCACAAATCCAGCCGCTGGATCAACTGGATCAGCTCAATCTCGATGGAGTGCCGCAAGAGCTTGCTGACCGTGTCCGCCGCATGATCGAAGGCAATCTGGGTGAGCAGCCACTTGATTTCGGTCAAGGAATCCATGATGCGGCTCCTCAATTTCAAGAAGCCATGCGCGACATCCAGCAGCGCATGGAGCAAGCGATGCAGGGAATTCAAGTGCCTCAATTCCAAGACCAAGGTGGCATTCAGGTTCAACAGGGAGCGACTTTCAGACTGATGGATGAGCAGGGGAGTGTAGAGATGAAGTCGATCCACGATGGCAAAGAAATCACAGTCCGCGATAAGGATCAGCAAGTGGTCTGGAGTGGTCCATGGGATACCGCACAGGACAAAGCCGCAGCGCCAGAAGACATTCGCCAACGCGTGGAAAGGCTCGATTTCGACAACAACGGCAACGGCTTGCAGATGAGATTCAAAGGCCTGAATCCGGAGGAGTGAAACAATTTCGTGGGTGTATAAACGCAGATTGGAGGCGTTTTATGGAGGGTACCCGCGTCCGGCTTGTCTGGGCGCGGGTATTTCATTTTTGGCATGAGCGGATGCTGCCATTGCCGTGCTTCGTTTGATTTGCCACGAGGTGATTTTTCGGAAAGGTTCCGCCTCCCATGAAAATGCACCGTATCCTCGCCGAAGCTGCCTCTAGTATCGCAAAATCGGTGTTTAAAGAACATGTGGTGCTGGATCACGCATTGGCTGCGGCCTTTGAGGAAAATCCGAAATGGGGCAAGCGCGACCGGAGCTTCATCGCCGAAACCTGCTTCGAGGTGGTTCGCTGGAAACGGGCTCTGTCGTTTCTAGCAGATGGCGAAGAAACGGATGCAATCTGCGCGGCGCAATGGGTGCGCATGGGATTTGAAATTCCAGAGTGGTGGGCATTCAAAGGTCCTACGAGCGATGAAATGATCGCTCGCGAGGCGGACTTGGCGGAACAACCGCGAGCGGTTCGCGAATCCATTCCTGATTGGCTGGATGATTTGGGGGCCAAAGAACTCGGAGCGGCATGGGACGCGGAAGTTGCAGCGCTCAATCGTCGCGCGACGGTGTTTCTCCGGATCAACACGCTGCGAAACCACAAAGCGGAAGTCATTGAGTGGCTCGCGACCGCAGGATTGGAGGCTGCGGAGCTGAGTGGGCTGCCTGATGCCTTGGTGTTGCCGGCGGGAAAAACGCTTCCGAAAACGATGCGCAGCGAAGGCCGAGTGGAAATTCAGGACGCGGGTTCGCAGATGATTTCACCGCTGTTAAATGCACAGCCTGGAGAACGAATCATAGATGCCTGTTCCGGCGCAGGCGGCAAGGCGCTTCATCTGGCCGCTTTGATTGGCAATGAAGGACGTGTTTTTGCGATGGATGTGGATTCCAAAAAACTCACCGAACTCGAACGCCGTGCGAAACGCGCTCGCGCCACCTGCATCAAACCGAAACTCATTACAGACGCCACACCTGAAGAATTTGCTGGCCTCGCCGATCGTTTGTTGATCGACGCTCCTTGTTCAGGACTCGGCACGCTGAAACGACAGCCCGACCTCAAGTGGCGGCTCAAACCCACTCAACTCGAGCGTGTGAGAAGAGTGCAAAAAGAGCTTTTGGAAAAATACGCCGTGATGCTCAGACCCGGTGGCACTCTGGTTTATGCGACCTGTTCCGTTTTGCCATCCGAGAACCGCGCGGCGGTGGATTCGTTGCTAAACAAAGGCGGCTTTTCCCTTGTGGAGGAAAAGCCGATTTCGCCCGCGACGTCTGGGTTTGACGGCTTTTACGCCGCTGTCTTGGTCAAAGACTGAGCCCCGCTTAGCCGAGCACATCGTTCATGGCGTCAATGAGCTCTTGCATGGTCTCGCGAGTTTCGTTGCCCATGTTAGAGATGCGGAAGGTGAGGCCTTTGATTTTTCCGTATCCACCGTTGATCGCGAAGCCGTGGCGCGACTTCAGTTCTTTGATGAATGAAGATTGATCGAAGCCGGCCGGCGTGTGGAAGCATGTCAGTGTCACGGACTGATTGCCCTCGGGTGCGAAGTTTTTGAAATCGTGACGAGCGCCCCATTCGTGAATCATCGCGTTGTTCGCTTTGTGTCTCGCGAATCGTTCTTGGACACCTTCCGCGGCGATGACACCGAGGATGTGCTGCAAGCCGTAAATCAAGGAAATGGCTGGCGTGGAAGGGGTGTTGTTGACGGCTGCGTTCTTGGCGAACTCGAGAAAATCGAAGTAATAACCACGGTTAGGGACGGTGGCAGCACGTTCTAGCGCGGCTTGTGAACAGGCAAAAACAGAAAGCCCAGGCGGCAGCGCCAGTGCTTTCTGGACACCTGCCAACAAGACATCGACTCCGAGTTTGTCCATTTCGATGGGCACGGCGGAGAACGATGAAACCGAATCGACCACCAACAAGACACCGGGAAAGGATTTTACGACTTTGGCGATGCCTTCGAGGTCGTTCATCACGCCGGTCGATGTCTCATTGTGAATCAAGGTGACGAGGTCGTAGTCGCCTTCTTCAAGTTTCGCGCGGACGGCATCGGGCGAAATGTCTTGGCCCCATTCGACCTGAATTTTGTCGGCTTGGAGTCCCATGCTTTTCGCCACGCTGAACCATTTGTCGGAAAAGGCTCCGCAGCAGAGATTGAGCACTTTTTTGGCGCAGAGATTTTGCAGCGCGGCTTCCATCACGCCCCATGCGGAAGTGGTGGAAAGAAAGAACGGCTGAGTGGTGCCACCGAGTTGTTGCAGCATCGGTTGAGTGGATGCGTAGAGTTCCTCAAACTCCTTGCCGCGGTGGCCGATCATCGGCTTGCTCATTGCGCAGTAGGTTTCTTTTGAAACGTCGATGGGTCCGGGAATGAATAGTTTGGCCATAATGGGTATTGGTATTGGTTGTAGGTGGAAATGGTTGGGTTGTCGGGAAGGGGAGCCGATTGTGATATTCACAACGATCTCCAGCTTCTAACCGATAATCTCAAAGCAGATTGTAGGTTTCGAGTAGTGAGACGAGCTTGGCGTGTGGCTCGGCACCGAGCGGTGCCAGTGGCAGGCGGAAGTCGGGTGTGCAATGCCCTTGGAGTGCGACCGCGCATTTGATCGGCACAGGGTTGACGTCCAGCGTCATCAGCCCGCGCATCAGTGGGTAGTAGTGTTTTTGAAGAATCAGCGCTTCGTCGAACGAGCCATTCAGGCAGGCGCGAACCAGCCGTGCGATCACGTCTGGGATGAGATTTGCCGCCACCGAAACGAGTCCGCACGCGCCGCAAGCGATGAACGGTAGGGTCAGCGGGTCGTCGCCGCAAAGCACACCAAAATCATCGGGCACGGCCTGGATCAATTGGTTCACGCGGTCCACCGAGCCGCCAGCTTCCTTGATCGCGAGTATGTTAGGAAAATCTGCGGCCAGCCGAGCGGTGGTTTCCGGAGAAATCTCGATGGATGAGCGGCCCGGCACACTGTAGAGCATGATCGGCAAACTCGTGCACTCGGCGATGGCTTTGTAGTGGAGGTAGAGACCTTCCTGAGACGGCTTGTTGTAGTATGGGCAAACTTGCAGTGAGGCGCTGGCACCGATTTTTTCTGCGGCTGTGGTGAGCTCGATGGCCTCAGAAGTGGCGTTTGCGCCGGTGCCTGCGATCACCTCGCAGCGACCTGCGGCGAACTCGACGGCCAAGCGGATCACTTCGAGGTGTTCTTTGGTATCGAGGGTCGGCGATTCGCCTGTGGTGCCTACCGGGACGATCCCGTCCACGCCGCCAGAAATTTGGCGTTCAATGAGAGACTGGAATGCCGGAGCATCGACGGCTCCATCGCGAAACGGGGTAATGAGAGCGGTGTAAGTACCTGTAAAACGCATGACGTGGCGAGCATGCCCCATCTTTTCCGCAGGTCAAAGCCGGAGTTCGCACGACGAAAACAGGGCACCTACATTTGGGAGAGATAATTGTAAAAACGTGAAGAAAGTAGTTTTTCACCGCAAAGCGAAAAGTTGGGTTGAGCGATGAGTTTGTTGAGAACCCCGAGCATTTTTCTCATCACGGCTACCAAGGCGACTTTTGTGGTTTTGCCGGATTGGGTGCGCAATCGCTGGTAGAAGGCTGCTAGAATCGGGTTGCTTCGTGAAGCGGTGACGGCAGCCATGTAGAGGACGTGGCGGACATTGGCGCGTCCGCCGCGAATGGAGGCTTTGCCTTTGAAGTTGCCGCTTTGCTTGGGATGGGGCGCGAAACCGACGAGGCAGGCGAGGGTTTTTTCTTGAGGCCTTTAAGGTGGGTGAGCTGGCTTTGGAGTTGCTCGCGGAGGTCGCCTTCGGCGAGTTCGAGACGGTTGTTGGTTTTGACGATGTCATCGCTGAGCATGCGGCGGAAATCGCTCATCTCACGGAGCTTGCGCGCATCCGGATCGGGCTTGCTCTGAAGCGGCAGCAGGATTTTTTCCGCAAAACGACGGGTGAGTTCAGCGTCGATGGAGTCGGTTTTGGCAAGCAGTCCTTCGGCGTTGGCGAGGTAGCGGACCCGCCCCGGAGCGGCGACGCAAACTCCGATTCCAGCATCATGCATGGAGGCGATGAGGAGTTTTTCGTAACCGCCAGTGGCATCGCAGGTGACTCGGGGATGAGCGAGCCGCCTGAGTTTCTGATGGAGCAAACTGGATTGAAAAAGCACTTCTGTTCACTTCGATGTTCGATGTTGGCGCTGAGTGATTTTTTCTGATCGCTAATGACTCCTCACTTGGCACCTCTGTCCCATGAATCGGAGAATGAATATTACCCGACGTGTTGAGCCTAGAATGGTTCGATGACCGCTAGGCGCCGATTGGGTATCGACGAGCTATGACAACGACATTATTTACAAATGGTCGCTCACAGGCGGTGAGAATCCCCAAAGAACTGAGGTTCAAAGGCCGGGTAATCTCGATTCGCCGTCTTGGCGATGGCGTGCTGTTGGTGCCAGTCAAGGCCTCGACTTGGCCGGATGGATTCTTTGAGCGCATCCGCATTGATGACGCCAATTTCACCCGGCCTGATCAAGGAGAACTCCCACCCATCGTGGAATTCACGCGATGACCTACCTCCTGAATACCAACGTCTGCATCGCCGCCATGAAGACGGCGGAAATCCGCTTCCAGCTTGAGAAAACCGGCACCAAGATCGGCCCCTGCGACCTGCAACTCTGCGGCCAAGCTCTCTCGCTCGATCTAACGCTCGTCACCCACAACACTCGTGATTTCAAACGCGTGACCAGCTTACAGATTGAAGATTGGGAAGCCGAAGAGCCATCGCCATGAAAAAATCCGCTACTCATCCCACGGCGAAAGTTTGTAGCTGTTTTGGACAGGAACGAACGCGACGTGCTCCGCAGCCGGGAGCGGGAGGCGTACCCGAGTCAATACGATCTGCGGCTGAGCGCCTCATTCGGCATCACTCCCGGCCTGTGGATGATCTCCAGGCTACGCTCGACAAATTCTCCGGCATCGATGCCGCTCACCCACTAACCCCACATTGAAAAACTCCCCCCGCGTCGGCACCCACCGGCCGGGAGGCTTCTATACGCGGGACACCGCCGCGGTCTTCAATTTCCGCCATCGCTCGCGCCCTCTTTTGCGCTCACACGGCACTTCTCTCACCGCCCGCAGCCGGCTCAATGTCGTCTTTGATTTACCACCACGCTTGCATTTGTGTCCCCCGCTTTGATTCCAAAATCCCCGTTATTGCCGATCCTAATCCAGCTTGCTAAGTTTTCCTCATGAGCACGCTCACCCTAGAACTCGAAGCAGACCTCGCCGAAACTTTGGCGCGGGCTGCGGAAGCAAACCATAAACCGCTGTCCGTGTGGGCGCTGGAGCGATTAAAAGCCGCCGCATCCGAAGACCTCGCCGCCGGAAATGGCTACCCTTCTGGATATTGGAAACTATTCTCCTCCATGGACGACAACTCCGGATTTGAAGCCCCGGATCGCAGTCCTACCCGAGTCATCGGCGGCCTTGATGAACCTTGAAAACATGACTTGGTT
>JBGSLX010000301.1:0-1988 GCA_041740475.1 Akkermansiaceae bacterium
GTTTCCACCGCGCGATCCGCCCGTGCGCGATCGCAAAAACATCCCCACCTCATGGCTTGAAATGGAGCTGATCGAAGGAAAAAATCGCCAAGTTCGGCGCATGACGGCTGCTGTGGGATTTCCGACTCTGCGCTTGATCCGAGTGGCCATTGGGAAATTCACAGCTCCCAACCTGGCTATCGGCGAATGGACACCGCTACACGCAAAGGAACTTCCCGCGATCTGGGCGAAATGATCCGCCGTCGAAACTCAAACTCCTGAAGCAATCGAGTCGATGGCTTCGATCAATCCCGAGTCCAATTTCGGCGCATGGATGGAGTCCAGAGTATCATCTAGTTGAGTCACATTTCGGGCACCGATCAGCGCCGAAGTGACCGCATGATTGCGCAGCGCCCAACGAATCGCGAGATGATGAAGCGGCATTCCGTGAGCTGCCGCGAGGTCGTTGAGAGCACGGATTTTTTCCTGCCGGGCATCGACTTGTTCGGGCTGTAAAAATCCATGTGGTTCCGCCGCCCGAGAATTCGCCGGGATGCCATCAAGGTATTTGGGAGTCAACATCCCTTGGGCCAACGGGCTGAATCCAATGCAGCCGATTCCCTCTTCCTCCAGCCATTTCAACGTACCATCAGTTTCGACATCGCGTTGGAAAATGGAATACGGCGGTTGATAGATGAGGCAATCCACACCCATGTCGCGCAGAATTTTGACCGCCTTCTTGAGCCGCTTCAGTGGGTATTTCGAGAGGCCGGCGTAGAGCGCTTTTCCGTTCTGAACGGCGGTCGCCAGCGCGGACATCGTTTCCTCCAGCCGGGTATCGGGATCGGAGCAGTGCGAGTAAAAAATATCCACATAACTCAGCCGCAGCCGCTTGAGCGATTGATCGAGCGACGCGAGCAGGTGCTTGCGAGAGCCATTTTTTCCATACGGACCACTCCACATGTCATGTCCGGCCTTGGTCGAGATCACCAACTCATCTCGGTGGCACACGAAGTCGCTGATTAATATGCGGCCCGCCACTTCTTCCGCCGATCCTGGCGGCGGACCGTAGTTGTTCGCGAAGTCGAAATGAGTCACGCCCCGGTCAAATGCTCGCCGCATCATCCGCCGCGCTTCTTCAAAATCATCAACCGCTCCGAAGTTGTGCCAGAAACCCAAAGAAATTTCCGGTAACAGTAGGCCGGATTCTCCGCAGCGCCGATAGGGCATGCGGTCGTTGTATCGCGCGGTGTCAAACATGCGGCGAAATTGATTCCCGCTGACCGCGATGCCAAGCATCAAGAGCCGCAGATTTTCATTACCACCCAAACACCAGCGGCGGCACCACAATGCGCACATTGCCGCCCACGCGGTCTTCACTATCTTCGATGGCCGTGACCACATCATCGACAAACTCGACATCCGTCCGGCTCTTTTCTTCCTGCGTGACATGGGAGAGCACGCGATACGTCGTGCCAGTCGTCGGATCCACCCGGGTCACATAATGTTTCACTTCTTCAAAATCGATGAACTCCCAACGTCCGCTCTGGCCTTTTTCCGTGCGCCGCAAGCTGGTTTTCTCGGGTTTTCCGAGCGAAAGCTCCACCTCCCTGAGCGTCATGCCGACTGCGATCTGCTGGGCATCGATCAACCGCTGCACCTCGATCTGCCTCGCGTAAAAGTCTTTCAGACGAGTGACAAAATCTGGGTCCTCCGCAGAAAATGCCCACGGCGCGACCCATCCAGCCACGCCATCGCGAGTGCCACGGCCGCGTACGCGGTAGATCTTGTCGGTGATGGCTTCGAGCGGAACCGTTTGGCCCGCCACCAGCGTGCCGACGCGGACTTTTCCCTGACGATCCGAAAAAATTGGAGCGTCTTTCACGACTTTGAGCTCTACTTTTTTGTCGGTCACTCGGCTGAGATAAACCACATCCGGGTCACGCTCTAACAAAGATTGGCGTTCTTTGCGCACGATTTGAGCATCAGCGGGCAGAGCGATGCAGGCG
>JBGSLX010000302.1:0-2388 GCA_041740475.1 Akkermansiaceae bacterium
TGTTAGGCTTTGAGAAACTTGGGCTAAGGATATGCCGCTTGGTGTGTCATCCACAGTGATATGAAAACCTTGGTTTGCTGGTGCCTTGTCATTTTTTTGCCGCTCAATCTCATGGCCCAAGACGTGGCGGCCCTGCGCAAGGAACGTGACAAGCTCCAAAAGCGAGGAATGTGGCGGGAAACGGTAGAGCTCTATGAACAAAAACTCATGCCCTTGTCCGATGAGGATTCTGGAAATGATTTTGAAGAGGCGGTGGACGCGCTCGCTGAGCTAGAGGCGTGGAGTGAATTCGACGTATTGGCGGAGCAAGCGGCGACTGCCCATCCTGAAAACGCTGCGCTCCTATCGAGCGTGGCGTTTCAATCTCAAAGAGTTCCTCATTTTGGGCGCATCATCGCCGGTGAGTTCAAACGGAGTGACTGGTGGGACTTTCACGTAAATTCAAAGGCATCAGATGCCGATCCAGAGGCGTCTGCCGGAGCATTCGTGGACACGAGTTACCGAGATCGCAGCCGGGCCATGCAGTGGATGCGACAGGCGATTGCCCATGCCAAGAGCGACAAGGAAAGGGCAAAGATTTGGCAGATGTTTTCGATCTTTCTTCCCAGTCACGAAGCATGGAAATTCCAGACGCTCACGCCGCTCGAAGCACTTCCCGAATGGGGCGAACCCGGCCCGGAAGGTGGCACCGAAGGCGTACCGTGGAGCAAGGATGGGCCATTACTTTACGAGATACCGGCGTCATGGGAGGCGGCGAAAAACGATGGCGAGCGCTGGCGTTTCGCCATGGCGGAAAGCGTGCGGCTCGATCCAACTAAGGCGATCTCCGCCACGATGGAACTCGCGAGTTTCTCAGAAGCCCAATTCGGTGTGGGGACGCTTCCATCGCACGGGGTACTACCCACGATGGATTCTGTAGAAGACAAGAGTGTTCTCGAATTGGAAACTCTGGCCGAGGACGAATGTCTCGCGATGACTTCCGCTGGTGTCCGGCGTTTCAAACTTCCGCCCGCTCATCATTTCATCGCGCTTTATCGCTCGATTATGAACGAAAACCAGCATGCGGGGGACTCGCTCGTTCAAGTCTTCCTGAGCCGCCGCCAAAACGACAAGGCCCGCGAGGTTCTGGAACAAACCATCGCCAAACACGGGAATGGCATAGAAGACCGTCGCAAATTGCTGCTCAAACAGATCACTGGCAACTGGGGCCGCTTCGAGCCTGCCGAAACCGCAGCCGCTGGCCGCAAGCCGAAACTGCCGCTGGTTTTCCGCAATGCAGAGAGCATTTCGCTGACTGCCGCACCCGTTGATATGGAGGCGGTGCTCGCCGACACCATCGCCTACCTACAAAGCGACCCCGAAGAAATCGACTGGGAGCGTGTGCATCCGTCGCAGATCGCTCGGAGACTGATCGAACAGCAAACCGGTAAGTTCATCGGCAAGCCCGCCGCCACATGGGAAAGCCAACTCACCCCGCTCGACAAACACCGCAACACCCGCACCGAGATCGAAATTCCCATCGACAAGGCTGGCGCGTGGTGGATCACCGGAAAAATCAAAAACGGCAATGAGTTTCACACGCTGGTCTGGATCGCTGACACCGTTTTGGTGCGCCGTGGCTTGAGCACTGCGTTGCAGTGGTGGCTCGCCGATGCCGAGACTGGTGAGCCAGTTCCCGAGGCAGAAATCCACTTTTTCGGTTACCGCACGATTCATCATGATCGAAAAAAGCCGCTCGGTCGTCGCATGGCAGTGCGCACCCAGCAGTTCAAACGCACCACCGATGCCGATGGGCTTGTGCGACTTGCAATCGGCGACTGGGATCCGGCCGATTATCAGTGGCTCGCCATCGCGCGACACAAGGATCACGACCTCGCCTTTGATGGATTCCGACAGTTCGATATCAGTGGATCGGCCTCAGAATCTGGCAACCGCGATCTCACTTACGGCATCACCGACCGTCCACTCTACAAGCCGGGTGACACCGTGCATCTCAAGTTTTTCCTGCGAAATCTCGGCTACTTCGAACCCGACGAATCCCGGTGGGCTGAAAAAATTGGCACCCTCACACTCACGGATGGCCTTGGCGGGGAGGCGAGCAAGATTGAAAACCTCAAGACCGATGCTCTGGGAACTGTGGAGTCAGAAGTGATCATTCCCATGGACGCACGGCTCGGTAAATGGCGTGCCAATTTTTCCATCCCCGACCAGATCGACGCTGACGTTTCCTTCCAAGTGGAAGAATACCGCAAGCCGGAATACGAAGTAACAGTCGAGACACCCAGCGAACCCGTGAGACTGGGCGAGAAATTCACCGCCACGATCAAAGCGAGCTACTTCCACGGCGCACCCGTGAGAAACGCGAACGTCGAGATCATCGTGAAGCGA
>JBGSLX010000303.1:0-4075 GCA_041740475.1 Akkermansiaceae bacterium
AAGAAAATCACTTTGGCATGTGCTTATGTGCGTATGTGTTGCCTTGATTAACACCGTAAGCGCCGACGTGGTCGGAGTTTTTTACGACTCCAGTATCGAGCAAATCAAATTTGCAGCGTCAGATGTGAAAACAGCTTTAGAAAGCAAAGGACACACTGCTGAAATGTTGAGTTTAGCATCTTTAAACAATGCGTATGCCAACAAGAAAGTGGTCATTGCCCAAACTACCGACACTGCTGCAACTGCGGTTTTAGTCAGCCAAGGCGGAGTCGTTCCTTCTGGATTGGGCGCGCAGGCGTATGGGTTGCAAACGCTTAGCAGCCCGCAGAAATCGTTTTGGATCATCGGTGGTGATGCAAATGGCGCGATGTATGGCGGTCTGCAAATGGCGGAAAATATCACTTTTGAAAATTTAGCAGGATCATATGAGGAATCGATTTCGCCAGATTTTCTGCAGCGCGGTGTCAAACTCAATTTGCCCTTGGATCAGAGGATTCCGACCTACTCAGGCTTTACGGCAAATACTTCCACACAACATGCGGTCCAGCATGTTTGGGACATGTCATTTTGGGAAGACTGGCTCGATCAGCAAGCACGCAACCGTTACAACACACTTTCTGTCTGGGTTCATCATCCATTTCCGGCACTCGTGAAAGTTCCGGGTTATGAACTAGCAAGCCTCCCTCACATCCAAGGGTTCTTTGGCTACGAAAACACAAGCCTCACCCATGAGCAGCGGGTCATTTTTTGGCGGCAGGTCATGACCTACGCACACAACCGTGGCTTTTCCTTTTATTTCTTCTGTTGGAATGTCTGCGCTGAATATGCGAAAGACAGGTATCCAGGGGTTATCACGGAAGAAGTGACCAACACGACGACTCTTGATTATTTGAGCAAAAGCATGAAGGCGCTCTTGGAAACCTATCCTGAACTGGATGGTTTTGGCATCAGCGCAGGAGATAACATGGATGCTCTTCCGAAAGATTCCAGAGGGCCATGGACATGGAAGGCATACGGCCAGGCCGCTTATGATTATGCCATCGCCAACCCCGATCGGAAATTCACGATGATCCACCGCGGTCTCGGTGCCGGATTACTCAAGCTCTATGAAGACTGGGGACCACTGACGACGTTACCCAACATGAAGTTCGACTACTCCGTCAAATATGCGAACGCTCACATGTTTTCCACGCTAACGCCGAGGTGGTACGATGCCGACATGACGGATGCTAGGGACAACAATCAGAAGACTTGGCTTACGCTACGCAATGACGATTTCCTCTACATGGATATGGGAGATCCGCAGTTTGTAAGAGGTTTCCTTAACGGAATTCCATATCGAGATGTCATCAATAGTTTCTACATCGGCTCGGACATTTATCACCCGGCACGAACTTACTGGTGCAAGGACAATACCATGAACGGGCAGCTTGAGATCGAGAGAAATTGGTACATCCAAATGTTGTGGGGGCGGACGGCTTACAATAAAAATATATCTGACGATGTATTCAAAAAACACATCGCGAATCGGTTTCCACAAGTTTCGTCGGAAACCCTATTCAATGCTTGGGCTTTGGCTTCACGACCTCTGCCAAAAGTTCAGGAGTTGACACAAGGAAGCTGGGGCTTGGACGCTCATTGGTATCCAGAAGCTTCCACGAATGGCTCCTCTGCCTTTAGATACCTCAATGATTTTATTGCGACCTCCGTGGCTACCACCTCGTCTTCGAACTTATGCAGTATTGCCAGTTCTGCCGCAGGAACCTGCGGAACGAAAAAATCCACTTATCTATTAGCGGATGAAATGGAGGCGGATGCCCAAAGTGCTCTCAGTCTGATCAACGGAATCAGCAGCCAAGGAGATGCGCACTTGGAGGTGAAAATCAATAACATCAAGCAACTGGCATACCTATCAAACCATTATGCGTATAAAATCCGGGCCGCCACCTTCAAAAGCGCCGGCCAAATTCCGAATGCCAGAGATGCAATGGCCGATGCTTATCGCTGGTGGATCAGATATGTGAATTCCATGGAGCTCATGTATAAGGAAAACAACAAATTCAGAACAGTGAGAATCGGACCCGACTGGCATTTTGTCGATGCTTTACAATTGCAGGATTATACCAGTCTCGGAGGCGTTGGCGTCCCCAGTTTGGACGAGACCACCTTCACCCTCACCACCAATGCAAACAATGGCGGGATTGAGCCATCTGAAGGCTCCTACCCAGCGAATGAAATCGTTCAGCTTACTGCGGCGGGAAATCTTGGCTATGCATTTAGCTCATGGAGTGGGGATTTGAGCGGAACAACCAATCCAGCTAGCCTGACGATGGACTCGAATAAGAATGTGACCGCAAATTTCGTTTCCGTCCCCACCTACACACTCAGCACCAGTTCGACGAACGGCTCAATTACACCATCTCCATTGGGTGGGATTTACAATCAAGGTCAGGTAGTGACGGTGACTGCTGCCGCCAACCCCGGATTTACCTTCAGCGCGTGGGGTGGTGATTTATCAGGCTCCACCAATCCGACGAATATCACCATGAGTGCAAACAGGAGCGTTACGGCGACATTTCTAGCGGTGCCCACCAGCAATACCAACATTCTGATGGTTGTTGGCGATGCAAACAACCTAGGTGCTTCTGATACCGCAATTCGCAACCGCCTTGTGGCAAAGGGTTATTTGGTGCAGGTAATCAGCGACGAAATTGCCACCAGCGCGAGTGCAACGGATATGGCCTTGGTGCTCACATCTTCAACAGTGGGATCCGGCACGCTTAATACAAAATTCCGCGATGTGGCAATCCCAGTGGTCAATTGGGAAACTGGCGTGCAGGACGACTATGGGTTCATAAACACAACAAATTTTGGTAATACTGATCTTCAGAATTCTTTGGTGATCACGAACCCGAATCATCCTCTGGCCGCTGGTCTTACCGCAGGAAGTCATCAGGTAGTCAATGTTTCGACGGTTTTCTCATGGGGCGCACCGGGGGGGGATCCGATCAAGATCGCTACACTGAGCGGTGACCCTCTTGCACATTGCATCTACGCCTATGATAAGGGTTCTCTTATGGCCAGCGGCATTGCACAATCGCGGCGTGTTCACCTGTTCCTGCAAAACGATACTTTCGCGCAGCTGAATCAGGAAAAAGGGCTCAAGTTGTTCGATGCTGCAATTGACTGGGCCATTCACGGCTCGCTGATGTGGACGCTCCGACCGGTCCAGCAAGGAGAATTTCTCAAACTCGAATGGTCTGGGGGAGGCGTTCTGCAAAAAACAAATGATCTTCAGTCGCCGTGGATTGACGTGCCTGATGCCGCTAGCCCGTATCTCATCCCTATGGTCCATCCAGCTGAATTTTATAGGGTCAGAAAACCATAAAGTTAGGTTACAGATGAGGTTAGGAATGAAGTAGTGTGATTTAAGCAACACACTGAAATAAACTTAAACTGCCTCAGTCATCTATGTACCTGTCTTAAACGTTTTGGAAGCCAACAAGAAATTTATATCTCCAAGCATGTTGTCAAAATCCGTGATACTTGGGCGAATCGATCCGGTAGAGACGAGCGATAACGGTGTTCTGTGCTCGTTGTAGGTAGGGACAGTATATCTGAAAGCGCATGTGCCTGAAGTCATTCTGGGTGCACTTTTCATCCTAGATGCCATCGGCTGCTTCGCATATGATTCTGGCGGTTGTGTGCTTATATGCTTCTGGCTTAACCCGTCTTTGCGTACTAGAGGAGTTGATGGGGCTGGGTGGCTTGATTTTGCTAGCCTGCGGTCAAAAGGTCGGCACTACAGGATTTTCTTATTTCGAGGGTGTGAGTGGGGCTTGGATCTTTGGAGGGGCTTGCTCGGGCAGGGTGAGTTGTAATGGGTGGAGGAGGATTTGAAGGTCTTTCTCGGGCTGTGTGTAACGGGTCAGCACGATTTCACGCCCGTCGGTGGTGGGCTGGTGGACGTCGAGCAACTGCATGGTGGCGAACTTTTCTAACACGCTACGCGGTGTCAGGCCACTGGCAGTGCGTTTGAGCCGGGCTTTAAGCGTACCTTGCAGGCAGTAGGAAA
>JBGSLX010000304.1:0-16793 GCA_041740475.1 Akkermansiaceae bacterium
CGATCGGTGTGCCGGACTCTTATGTCGAACACGCGCGGCTGATGTTCGACCTCCAGTTGCTCGCCTTCCAAGGAGACATCACCCGCGTTTCCACCTTCCAGCTCGCTCGGGAAACGAGCAACCGCACCTATCCGGAAATCGGCGTGAGCGATCCGCATCACCCGCTGTCCCACCACGGCAACGATCCCGACAAGATCGAAAGAATGTCCCGCATCAACAAACACCACGTTTCACTGTTCGCGGAGTTCGTCAGCAAACTCGCCGACACCCCCGAGGGCGATGGCAGCCTTCTGGATAACTCGCTGCTGCTCTACGGCAGCGGCATGGGGAATCCGAACCTGCACGACCACACCAACCTGCCGATCCTCGTCGCCGGTGGAGCCGCTGCTGGAATGGCGGGCGGCAGGCACATCCGCTACGACGAGCCCACGCCTCTCGCCAACCTCCACCTCACTCTGCTAGAAAAAGCCGGCCTCGACCTTGATACCTTCGGCGATAGCAACGGTCTGGTAGATCCATTTTTCCAACCGCTCGGCATTTAAATGAAGCTCCTGACCTTCGGGTTTCTCGCGCTGGTTTCCGGCGTGGTCGCGGATGATGCCTCGGATCGCTTAGTCGATGCCGCCTATCACAATGACATCGCCACAGTCCGCGCTCTGGTGACTGCGGGCGCCATGCCGGATGTGCCGAACTCCCTCGGCGCGAGTGCCCTCGCGATGGCTTGCATGAATGGCAACTCGGAAATGGTCAGTTACCTCTTGGAATCCGGCGCTTCTGCCATAAGCGAATCGAGCGGAGAACCGGTGTTAGTCACGGCGGCCCGTGCGGGACATGCGGACTGCGTGGATCTTTTGCTCAAGAACGGCGCTGACTCCAAGTCCGCAGGAAACAGAAAACAATCAGCGCTGATGTGGGCAGCAGCCGGTGGGCACGGAGAAGTGGTCGCACTTTTGCTGAAAAAAGGAGCCGACGTTTCCGAGCCGCTCGATTCCGGTTTTGATGCGCTCATGTTTGCCGTGCGGGCCGGCCACATCGCTGTGGTCAAACAATTGGCCAGCGCGGGTGCCTCCGCCACCGACGCCAGAAAGGTCGAGAGGCCCAATGGCAAATCCATGCGGCAGGGCACCTCACCGCTGATTCTCGCGATTGAAAACGGCCATTTTGAGCTGGCGTCGGAGCTCCTTGCGCTGGGTGCGGATCCAAACGACCAACGCTCAGGCCGCGCGCCACTGCACGCTCTCACATGGACTCGCAAGGCCGAGCGCGGTGACGGACCGGAAGGAATACCGACCCCGCTTGGTTCGGGAAAAATGAGCAGTCTGGCCTTGGCCCAACGGCTGATCGATGCCGGGGCAGACGTGAATCTGCGCCTCAACCAAGGAGGAGGCGGGCCGGCCAATTTAATCCACAAAGGAGCGACTCCTTTCTTGCTCGCCTCCATGTCCTGCGATCTGGACTATCTCAAACTCCTGCTTGAAAACGGAGCCGATCCGCGTATTCACAATGAGGTCAACACCTCGCCACTTCTAACTGCCTCAGGCATCGGGGTCTCCGCGCCCGGCGAAGAGCAAGCGCTGGAAGAAGATTCGCTCGCAGTGATCGAGTTTCTGCTAGGCCTCGGTCTCGACATCAATCATGTGGACAAACGCGGTGACACGGTGATGCATGCGGCGGCCTACAAGAGTTCGCCAGCCGTCATCAAACTACTGGATGAGAAAGGCGCGGATATTAAAGTGTGGCACAAAGAGAACCGCAAAAAGTGGACGCCGCTGCTGATCGCTCAGGGCTTTCGACCCGGAAATTTCCGCCCCATCCAATACACCGAAGACGCCATCGCCGAAGTGATGCGCCGCCACGGCGTGGAACCCACCCCATCACCACCCGCGCCCGGACTGGATAAGCCCTGAGAAAAATCTTCGAACGGCCTGACTTATGTGACGGAATTGACACCATAAGCCATGCGCAGGGTTGTTGATTTTTCTGATACTTAACATTTCAGAAGTAATTACCGCTTCTGAGCTGTATGAAAATTGACATCATTACGGACACCTTCCTTCCGGATGTGAACGGGGTGGCAATGACACTTGGGCGACTTACCGATGGCCTCAAGCAAAGGGGGCACCAAGTGCACGTCATTCACACGGGAGCTACCGCGGGAAACGAAGAAACTTGCACCGCTGCGCTACCGCTTCCTGGCTACAAGGAAGTGCGCGTGGGATTGCCCAAACCCTTCAAACTCCGCAATCGCTGGTCGAAAAAACGACCGGATGTGATCTACGTCGCCACCGAGAGCCCGCTTGGAAAATCCGCTCTCAAAGCAGCCAATGCACTCGGCATCCCAGCGGCCAGCGGGTTTCACACGAATTTCCACCAATACATGCAGCAATACGGCGTGGGCGGCCTGCAATCGATGGCCATGGCCTATCTCAAAAATTTCCATCAACGCGCAAGCTGCACTCTCACGCCATCGCAAGACATGGTGGACCTACTCACGGCAGAAGGCTTGGAAAACGTTTATCTTCTCGGTCGCGGCGTGGACACCTCGCTCTTCGCGCCGTCCCGCCGTTGTGAGGCACTGCGTGCGAGTTGGGGCGTGGACGCTGCCACACCGGTCGCCTTGATGGTCGGCCGCGTGGCCGCAGAGAAAAACTTTGATCTCGCGATGAAGACATTTGCACGGATGCGTGAAGTCCTGCCAGACGCGCGCTGTGTGGTGGTCGGTGACGGCCCGCTGCGCGAAAAACTCTCCACAGAACATCCGGGCGTGCTTTTTACCGGAGTGAAGACCGGTGCCGAGCTTGCCAAGCACTACGCCTCTGCCGATGTGCTGATTTTCCCCAGCGAAACCGAGACCTTTGGCAATGTGTTGCTCGAAGGCATGGCCAGCGGACTCGCGACGGTGAGCTTTGATTACGCTGCCTCCGCGCTCCATGTGCGAACCGGACTCAACGGCTTCAACGTGCCAAAAGGCGATAACGACGGCTTCATTCACCAGACGCTCAACGCATTGACACTCAATGCGGACGATCCACTGCGCAGAGCGGCGCGCGAAACGGCAGAGTCGCTCGGCTGGGACAAGGTGGTGGAGCAGTTCGAGCGAAGGCTGAGCGACATCGCATTCAACGGAAATCCTCCAACCCCTATCTCTTTGAAAAAGACCAAACCGGGAAAACTCAATTGTCGCACGGTGTTTTTATCAGACATCCACCTCGGCACGCCAGACAGCAAAGCCGATGAGGTGGTGGCTTTTCTCAAGCAGATCAAATGTGAAAAGCTCGTGCTCAATGGCGACATCATCGATGGCTGGGCGCTGCGCCGCGGTGGCCGCTGGACCTCGCGCCACAGCCGCCTGATCCGAAAAATCATCAAGATGACCGAGCGGGACAAAACCGAGGTCGTTTACCTGCGCGGGAACCATGACGAAATTCTCGAACGTTTCCTGCCGATGGCCTTTGGCAGGATCCGGCTGACCAAGGAATACATCCATGAATCCGCCGCCGGTAAACGCTACCTCGTGGTGCATGGCGACGGTTTCGACAGCGTTTCCACCAACCACAAGTGGCTCGCGATCTTGGGCGCAGTCGGTTACGACTTTCTGCTGCACATCAATCGCCTCTACAACCACTACCGCCTGTGGCGCGGCAAAGAGTACTATTCTCTGAGCAAGCGTGTGAAAGCGAAGGTGAAATCTGCCGTCAGCTTCGTGGATCGCTACGAGGAAATGCTACAAACCCTCGCCATCCATCGCGGCTGCGATGGCATCATCTGCGGCCACATCCACACGCCGGAAGACAAGTATTTCGGCGCAGTCCACTATCTCAACTCGGGCGACTGGGTCGAGAGTCTCACCGGCATCATCGAGCATTACGATGGCCGCATGGAACTCGTGAGATACGACGAATTCATGGCGCTGCGGAAATCAGAGGAGGAAGAAACTCTTCCGATGATTCCAGAGCCGCTGGAAGTCGTCGAAGAATTCATCCCACACCCCGCAGCCTGCGTGGCTTGAGAAGGGATCCCGAGATACGGGCGGGCCGCCCGTGCCCCTCTTGAGTGGTGCCCTCCCCGGGAACGCCGAGCTCCCGCTCGGCATCTTATCTTTAGAACGACGTCTTCACACCCGTGTGCCAGATCCAAGCTTCGGCGTCGAATTCTCCGCCCGATTGATCTTTCAGCAGCACGTTTTCGAGACCCGTCATCAGCACCATGCGGTCCTTGTAGAGATGGGCGTTCGCGCCGAGATAGAACGAGTGATATTCGTCGCCGATAAAGAACGGTGAGCTGTCGAAAAATGGATCGCCGGAAGCACCCATGGTCGCGACCAAAGCGCCGGGATCATCACTGCCAGCGTAGTGGTAACGACCGACAATTTCCAAGTATCCGGGAACGGCCCAGTAGGTGGGTCCAAGCGTGAGGCCCCAAGCGGTGGTGTCGCCTTTGCCGATCATGAAGTCGCCGAGGAACGAGAAACATTCTTGTTCGAGCGTGAAGCCAGTGGAGAACAAATGGCGGAAGTTCGGGTTTTGCGTCACAAGCTGATCGCCATTTGCGGATCGACGCCCAGCGACGTTGTAGCGCGGCACCGCGTCAGAGCCACTGCCGTCTGAGTTGTGCAAATAGTCGAGGTGCCAACGGGTGCGGGTGATGGCATTTCCTTCTTTGGAAACGAAGGTGCGGCCGATGTTGAACGCGACGATGCCGTTTCCACTGAGCGAAGGGATGTAGGGGTCTTGATCGCCGGTGAACCAGCCGATGCCGAAGTCCCAATCCTTGTGTTGGTAATCCAAATGAATGCCCAGCGTGGTGGCTGGTGCGAGCATGTTGACCAACATTGCACGGTCTGGATACGGCGAAAACTCCGGCTCCTGACGGTACTCAGCGGTGTACTTCGGGCGGAATTTTCCGTAAGTCACGCCTGCGCCGGGTAAATACTCGGTGCGTGCGGAAAGTCGCTCGATGCCGCTGTGATCAGCGCCACCGGCAATCTCGCCCACCGCTTCGATGTCGGTATTGTTGAAGGCGCGGATGCGTGCTCCGAGACGGGCGCGGCGGGTGCGGGAGGAATCGAGATCCACGTCTTTTGCAGGCACTGCACCGACAGGTTCCACTTCTGCTTCACCCATCGCGGCCTGCCATTCGAAGAAGCCAGTCATTGCGACATGTTGCACCCATGGATTGGACTCGTCATCAAACAGCACCGCCCGCGACCAGATCGGGTCAAACGTCCGGGTCTGCCACTCCGGCCAGACGTATTCGGGGAAAACGAGATTTTCGTTATCGACGGCAGCGCCTTCGACAGCGGCAAGCGCCGGTGCTTGTTCCGGTTTTTTGTCGGATTCGAGGATGCTAAGTGCCTCATTGGCCTGAGCCAGCGTGGCGGCAGCGAGGAAAAAGATGGGTCGGATGATGTTCATGGGACAAATGGGGTTGATGACGATTAATAATAACCAATTTCGAATCACTCAGTTTTTTCCTTGTCTTCGACGCGGTCTGCGGCGCGGCGGACGCGACTGAGGTATTGTTCGAGACTTTCGCTTTTCTTCAAGTTGAGAGCGTTTTGCAAATGCGTGAGAGCTTCCGGGTAGCGGCGCTCGCGCACCAACATTTGGCCGAGTGCCAGATTGGCGGGATAAGCGACGGTTTCAATGCGTGCGGCGAGTTGATAGTTGGTGCGAGCGTCTGCCACCAAGGCGGAGCGCTTATCACTATCTTCTTCATCGCGCGAGAGTTGGTCTTTGTAGCGACCGAGTTCGAGCAGAACCTCACCATCGGCGGGATTGAGTTCGAGCAGTTGATTGAGAATCGCGCCCTTGCGATCCGCTTCGCCTTTGGCTTCTGCGACGCGTGATTCGGTGAGCAGCAGTGCGGTCAAATCTTTGGGTGCGAGTTGGTCACCTGTTTTCACGCGGATGCGGGCGATGAACTGCTCCGCTTTGTCCGGAAAACCGTAATCGTTGAGGATTCGAGCAGATTTGAGCGCGCGTGGCACATCGAGCGTGGATGACATGTCCATGGCTGCAAGGTAGGCGAGCAGCGCGAGCTGCGGCTCATTGCGGTCCATGTGCAGGTTGCCGAGAAGATTGAGGTTCGCTTCATCGGCGATGCCTTTGAGGCGCAAGGCCTCGAGGTTGACGATGGCGTCTTCCTTGCGCTCCATGGCGAGGAAGGCATTGGTTTGCTGGAGCCAGAGTTGTTTGTCGTTCGGGTTCTCCTCGATGAGCGTACCGATCAGGTTGGCCGCTTCCGCATACTTTTCCTGAGCCATCAGCGCTTGGGCGAGACCGAGTTTCCAATCGCGTGAAGAAGCATCCAGCAGGTAGGCTTGGCGGTAGGCATTCTCGGCAGCCACCGCATTTTTCTTCAGAAGGTGGCAGTATCCCAGCAAGCCATAGACACGCGGTGAGTTCTCACCCAGCTCGACTGCTTTTTGCAGCATCGGCATCGCTTCGTCGGTCTTGTTTTGCGAGATGAAGAGATACGCGAGATTGGTGTGAGCGCGGCGGAAGCGCGGGAAACGGCGGATGGCTTCGAGAAACGCGCGGCGAGCTTCTTCGGGGCGATCCGCTTGGAAGTAGAGGTTGCCGAGCACGAAAACCATCGCTGGGCTGATTTCTGCCGCGACTTTTTCCGGGTCGGTGGGGTTCTCGACTTCTTTGATGAAGCGCACCAGTTCGGCCTCGGCTTCGCCAAACTTCGATTGGTCGAACAACTCTCGGATCGTGGTGAGAACTGCTTGCTCGGCGGCGGTGACTTGTGGCTCGACTTCCGAGAGGAAACCGTAGGAGCCGACGAAATCGCGCACAAACTTCGGATCGCGGAAGAGGTTGGAAGGCGGGATGATTTGCTCGGCTGACACGTGGGACAGCAGCAGCAGTGGAAAGAAAATGTAGCGCAACATATTCGGGTCTCTGGTTTCTAATCTCTTAGTTTTTCTTCACCTCAAAGTTAAAAGGCACAACAACCGTGGCTTTGACTTTTCGTCCGCCTTTGGTCGCAGGTTTGAATTTCCATTTGTTCACCGCATTGATGGCGGCCTTGTCGAGGTCTGGGTGGCCGGATGATTGTTTGATGGACGTTCCGGTGACTCGCCCTTCGGCGTCCACAACGCAGTTGACCAATACTCGACCGCTGACGCCCTTGCTCAGCAGGGAACTCGGGTAAGTGGGCGGCAATTTATTGACCGCCGTGGGAGGAGAATCGAGATCGCCACCCATCACATCATCGCCGCCTTTCATCGCAAATTTCGGGATTTCCATCAAAAAGCCGCCGCCCGTGCCAGAGGTCAAATCTCCCAAATCAATGCCGAGATCGAGATCGGTGGAATCCTCCACCATTTCCTCGGGCTCGGGTTCGGGTTCTTCTTCCGGCGGTGGAGCCTGCTCTTCAATGGTCGTGTCGGGCGGCTCAACGGTAATGTCGTCCGGCGCGTAGTCGGGCGTTTCCTGAAACATGTCGTTGAGCTTCTGTGACAATGGAATCGCCACAAACACTGCGAGCGTGGCAAAAATGCCGCCCATGATCGCGAAGATCGCGGAGAAGGTGCCTTTGGGGGGCTTATAGACGTGCCGCTTCACAGGTTACTTGGTCGATATGGAAATTTTTTCCTTCATGGCACCGCCCAGAATCGCTTGGCCGTGGACCTGTTGCACCAAGCCGTGGGTCGCGTCTTTATCTCCTTGGATAATCACCGGCATGTCCGGTGTCTCGACGAGCAGTGGCTTGATTTTGCTGATGACGCCTTGCACCCCGATGCTCTCACCACCGTAAAACACTTTGTTTTCAGAAGTGACAGCGATCAGGATCGAGTTTTTCTCCAGCGCACTTGCTCCTCCGACATCGGGTTTGTTCACCGTCACACCCGTTTCCTCCACGAAAACCGTGGAGACGATGAAGAAGATGAGCAGGATGAACACGCAGTCGATCATGGATGATAAGTCGATGATGACCGGCTCTTCTGCGTCGTCTCCGATTCCTTTTCCGAACATAATAATGGATTAGTGTTTAGGGGTAGATTGAGGGAAACGGGTGGTGAGGATCATGCTTTCAAGCCGCAGGAGGGAGCTTGCGATCTCATCGCGTTTTCCCTTCACGATGAGAGCAATAAACAAACCGGGAAGGGCGATGGTGAGGCCAGTCTGGGTGGTGATAAGCGCCTCCTGCATGCCATTGGCCACACCGGTCATGCCAGCCTTGCCGCCACCGGATGCGAGCGCACTGAACATGCCGAGAATCCCCGTCACCGTGCCGAGTAGTCCGCACAGTGGCGCGGCTGCCACCAGCGTATTGACCACCAACAGCCGGCGATCCACTGCGGACAGCACCTGTAGCCGGACTTCGTCAAAACGTCGGCTCACGATGCGCACGCTGAGTTGCGGACCGTGCAACACGTAGCGCAACGCCTCGCCCATCCGGCCTGTTGCGCGGTCTGGGTGGTTGATCCATTCGGCCCAATAGTCCGCGTGCTTGAGGTTGAGATTGCCACGGGAAACGTAGCCAAGCGCGGCGAAGGCGGCCCAGTAGAGTAGCAGCGCGACTACGCCAAGCATCCACATGATGTTGCCACCCACGGCGAACATCTGCCATGCCTCCTGTAACGGTCCGGGAACTTGCATGAGGTCAGAATTAAGCTGGATTTGGCTTCACCGCAGTGAGTTCGAAATCGTCATCCTCATCGCCGTCGTCATTGGACTTGGACTGGAAGGGTTTGTGATTTTTATCCAGCTCACTGGTGCCATTGACTAGGGCGATGGCGATGCTTTCCACCTCACCCGCTTTGCCCTTGGCGAGGCCCTTCATCAGGCCGTGCAGAATCAGAACTGGGATGGCAACCACGAGGCCTTCAGCCGTGGTGATAAGCTCTTCGGAAATACCGGCAGAGAAATTTTTCGCATTGCCCGTGCCATAGATGACCATCGCTTGGAAGGTCTTGATGATCCCGAGCACGGTTCCAAGCAGACCGAGCAGCGGGCCGGTCGATGCGGTCAGCGCAAGGAACGGCAGGAAGCGCTCAAGCCTTGGTTTGACGTTGATGAGTCGCTCGTAAATCGCTTCTTCGAGCACCTTGCGTTTGCCATAGAAGTTTTCCACGCCCGCTTGCACCACTTCGCCCGGCAGACCACGAATCGCAGCGGCTTCTTTTTTCGCAGCGGCGTGATCTCCTTTGACCAAGAAATCCAGAATGCGATTGATCGCACCACGGTCTGGCACGGGGAAACGCTGAATTTCGATCAACTTGAAGATCACAATCAGCAAGGAAATAGCACCCAGCGCGAGAATGCAGTGACCGACCATGCCGCCTTTGATGATTGTTTCCATCAAGGTGTCCTGAGCTTCTGCGGTGAGCAGCGCTTTGCCCATCGTGCCGTCGAGCGGCAGCAGGCCTTCGCCATCATTGACGGCGCTGTGGATGCCGCCGGGCGTGCTCGGAACCGCGATCACTGTGGGCAATTCCGTTCCAGTCGAAGCAAAGGTGGCCACGCCTTCAAATGATTTGTCTTTGGATGAGAAAAACACCGCTGGTCCTGCGGCGAGCAGCATTCCTTCCATCGCCTCATTGCCATTGCGCAAGGCCTTGCCTTCGAAGCGATGACCGCCAGCGACGTTGCCGAGGCGCTCGATGCCGATTTCCACCACCTTGCGGCGCTCTGCCAGCTCGGCTTGTGGATTCTCGATGTTAGAAGCAGCGCGTTGGTCGATGCTCTCGATGTTTTGCAAATAGCGCTGATTTTCCGCCGGATGAAGGCGTGTCACAAGTGCCTTGGAATACTGGTTGAGCACACCGGCCGCGTAGTTGAAATCCGTTTTGCGCGTTTCAACTTCGCGCTCAAGACTCTTGGCCCGTGAGGTGCGCTCTTCTTCCTCGCGCAGCAAGGCACGCAGTTCCTTGCCGAGAGTGAGCGCCTCGTCGTCCAGGCGATTGATGTCCCGGTACAAACCACGGCGGAGATCGGAATACTCGCGCTGGGTGGCGGTGAGTTCTTTTACCGAGGTATCAAGATCGGCACGCGCGGCGTCCGCAGGTGCTTGTGCGAACAATGGCGAAGACGCGAGCAGGCACGCGAGCGCCCAACGGAGATGGGTCGGAATCATGGTTTGGTGAATGGGAGGTTGATGAAAGTAGCGTCTGCTTCACCGGTCGTTGCGGCGAGCAGCTTCACAATGTCCGGCGCGAGATCCTTGCGCTCCTCAAATTTCCAGCCTTCTGGCCCCGGACGCCCGACGAGTGCGAAGGTGCCGTCTTCATTCACGGCGTAGGCCATCGCAAGCCCGAAATAGACGACTTGCACGTTAAACTCGCGGCCTTGGCTATCCCGGTGCAGTTCCGGACGGACGCTCACGGTTTGCTGAAATTTCTCTGCTTCTCCTAGCAGGTTCACCACATTGAGCAGGCGTTTGGAAACACTCTCACCGCGCTTCTCGGGCGGCAGCGCGAAGTCGCGCTTCAAGTCTTCAATGCCTTGCGCGACTTTGGGGTCCTTGAGCAGTGGCTCGGGGAAAAATGGAATTTTTGCCATCAGGCTTTCTTCCAAGCTGCGTGTGATCGCAGTCATGTCTTCTTTGGCTTTAACGAAAAGGTCGCGCTCAGCGATTTTATCGAGCGATTCCTTATCTGCGCCATCTTTGCGCGTTTTGGCGGAAGCGATTTGCTCTTTGAGATCGGCAATCTCTTTTTCGAGGCCTTCTTTGTAATTGCTGAGAACTTCTTGATCGCGAGCCCAGTCATTTTCCTCTTGCTGGATTTTCCGCATGGTTTCCACCCATTCGCGGACGGAAGTGCGGAGCTCCTCAGTAGGGGTGATCACAGGCTCCTGCGCGGTGACAGGAAGTGCTAAAAACAGGGCGATTAAAGGAATGGTAATGCGCATGGCGTGCGGGGCGGCGATATAAAAGAGGGGCCGCCAGCATTTGCCGACGGCCCCCGTGTGACAATTTCGTCAGATTCGAAACTGATTAACCTTCAGCTAACCAAGTTTGACAGGATCAAGCTCAGCAAGCTGTGATAAATCAGTTGCCGTCAGTGAAACGGTAGAACTTGGTGCCATTCGGCAAGCCGACATTGACATCTTGTTCAAACATCCAGTTAGACAGTGTGGTAGAACCTTCGAGTTTCAGCGTCAGGACTGCGTCGCCTGTCTGAGTATCGATGGTGTTGGCGAAGTAACCGATTTCCAGCAGCTGTGCAGGAGAAGCCAAGCTGTTGAACAGGTTGGTTCCTTGAACATTACCATGGTTGGAGACGTTGTTCACACTTGCACTGAAACCGAGGTTCGTCAGAGCCGTGGTGCCTTCGAGGGTGTCGGAGATGCCGTCACCATCCACGTCAGTGAATGGAGCCGAACCGGCAACCGCTGCTTCACCTTCTAGAATACCCGAGAAGCTCAGCTTGGTCCAACCGGCTGCCCAGTTTTCGCTACCGAATGCGCCGCGATATGTAGTGGCAACTGGTGCGCCCGACTGCAGATTGCTGCTCGCGACCCAGAGCGGTGAGCCCGCTGCTGGACGAGGATCAATTGCAAGTAGCTCGTTGCTGCCGTCGCGAGTGTATTCTTTATACATTGGATTCACACCGCCGTTGGAGTTGCCATTGATTGGCGCACCTGCTGCGTTGAATACTGTATTAGCTGCACCTGCATCGCTCACGAAGGAGAGATTGCTGGCATTTGTTCCGGTGTAAGCACCGCCGCCGAAGCGACCGATGGTGTTAAAACGGAACTCAAGACCAGTGCCTGGACCATCACTTGCGGAACCGATCAGGTCGCGTTGGAAGTCGTCGAACACGGAGTTGTAGATCTTTCCACGGAAGCGGTCTTCGATGAATATCGCGTTGTTCCCTTTATCATTACCAGCAAGCGCACCTGTGCCCGAGCCAATGAAGGTTGCATTGTAGATAATCGGGGCGGAGCCTGAGGTTAGGTCAGATCCTGTGTTGCCACCAGTGTAGCCGTCCCACTCACCACCGTTGTCGTGACCAGAAGTCACGCCGTCTATTTCAAATGGACCCTGAATACCGAACCAGAATTGGTTGGTGCCAGAATAACCTTCGTCGATGTCAAAGCCGTCGTCTTGGTTGAAGGCCAACACAATATGACTGGTATTGACCGTGCCTCCGAAGAACTCGATTCCGTCGTCCTTGTTGGCGAAGACCTCAATGTGGTCGATTGTGGTGCCGTTGCCAACGCCGCCAAGAGTAAGGCCGTTGATTTCATTAGCACCGCTGAAAACGAAACCACCGTGACGGATGGAAACATATTGGAATACACCGCTATTGTCAGCAGCGTCTTCACCACCGTATTCGATCACGTCTGCACGTCCGTCGCCGTCAACGTCATTGGACTCAGCAGGCTGGAAGCCCTCAATACGTCCTTCATCAACCCCAGAGATGTTGTTGACGATCGGTGCGCTACCAAGAATGACGACGCCACCCCAGCGACCAGCTGTCGAAGTGCCGGGAGCTTCAGCAATGAAGCCGTCACCATCTATATCGGTTTGGGTCTCGGCCTCGAGTTCGTCGATTGTGGTAAAGACGATGGGTTCATCGGCCGTGCCAGCAGCGATGATATTTGAACCGCGAGTGATTGCGAGCGAACCGAATTCATCATCGGTGGTGCCAGCGCCTTTGACATCAAGCGTGGAGTAGATCTTTGTGCCGGCTTCGATCGTCAAGGTTGCACCATTAGTGACGAACACCTTATCGGTAAGGATGTAAATATTCTCTTTGAACCAAGTGGTATCGACGTTGATTTGACGCACGTTTGCACCAAGCCCGGTCGGTGAGACATCAACGATGGTCTGTTCAGCGACTACGTCGATTTTTTTGGTGAAAAAGCCTGCGTTGTCGAACTTTGTCCAACCGGCTGCCCAGTTGGTATTTCCGAATGCGCCGCGGTAGGTGGTAGCGACAGGAGCTCCTGCTTGTAGCGTGGCTCCATTAACAGTGAGGAGTGGTGATCCTGCGGCTGGGAGCGGATTGATCACTTCAAGGAAGTTGCTGCCGTCACGGCTATAGTCTGTGTAGAGAGGATTCACGCCGCCAGCGGAGTTGCCGTTGATCGGAGTACCAGAACCGTCATAGAATGTGTTAGCCGCACCAGAGTCGCTCACATAGGAGAGATTGTTGCCTGGAGTGCCGCCACCGAAGCGGCCCACAGTGTTATGAGCAAAAAACAGGCCAGTTCCTGGGCCGTCGCTGGCGGAACCAACGATGTCGCGCTGGAAGTCGTCAAACACGGAGTTGTAGATCAATCCACGGAAGCGGTCTTCAATGAAGATCGCGTTGTTGCCTTTATCGTTACCCGCAAGAGCACCTGTGCCGGAGCCGATGAAAGTCGCATTGTAGATAATTGGAGCAGAGCCGGACGTCAGGTCAGTACCAGTGTTGCCGCCAGTATAGCCGTCCCACTCGCCACCGTTATCGTGGCCGGAAGTTACACCGTCGATTTCGAATGGATCTTGAACACCGAACCAGAACTGGTTGGTACCGGAGTAGCCTTCGTCGATGTCGAATCCGTCGTCTTGGTTGAAAGCGAGCAGGATATGACTGGTGTTGACAGTGCCGCCGAAGAATTCGATTCCATCGTCCTTGTTGGCGAAGACTTCAATGTGGTCGATTGTGGTGCCGTTGCCGACGCCGCCAAGAGTAAGGCCGTTGATTTCATTAGCACCGCTGAAAACGAAGCCACCGTGACGGATGGAAACGTACTGGAATACACCGCTATTGTCAGCAGCATCTTCACCACCGTATTCGATCACGTCTGCGCGTCCGTCGCCGTCAACGTCATTGGACTCAGCGGGCTGGAAGCCTTCAATGCGGCCTTCATCAACCCCAGAGATGTTGTTGACGATCGGTGCGCTACCAAGAATGACGACGCCACCCCAGCGGCCTGCCGTTGCGGGAGTCGGGGCGTCAGCAACAAAGGAATCGCCGTCGATGTCAGTCTGGGTCTCAGCTTCGAGCTCATCAGTGGTTGTAAAAACGATAGGCTCGTCGGCGGTTCCAGCAGCAATGATGTTCGAGCCACGTGTGATTGCGAGTGAACCGAATTGGTCGTCCGTGGTGCCAGCACCGTTAACGTCGAGGGTGGAATAGATCTTTGTGCCAGCTTCAATGGTTAGTGTTGCACCATTCGTGACGAACACCTTGTCGGTGAGAATGTAGATGTTGTCCTTCGTCCAGGTGGTATCGACGTTGATCTGGCGAACATTCGCACCGAAGCCGGTGGGGGACAGGTCAACGATGGTCTGTGTTGCAACCACGTCAATCTGGGCAGCATGCATGACAGAAGGCATCACGGCGGCGAGCGCCATTTTCAGGAGTATATTTGTTCTGGTTGGTTTCATAATTGTAATTTGGCTTTCAAAGAATCCACGATCTCTACCCTATGTATCGGGGGAATGGTGGAATCGGAACTAATAAACCACTAGAACGCCAATGTAGGCATAAAATTTGTGTGTCAATTTGGACACATAATATGTCACAGGCTCTTTTTTGGATTTTAGAGTGCTAAAATGCCGCTTTGAATTCCACGAAGTAGGAAACGCCCGGATCGTCAACTGAGTAGACCAATCCCTCGTTGATACCACCACCGCCACCGAGATTCCCACCGCGGTATTCATACTCAAATTCAGTCTGGGCAAGATTTTTTACACCGAGAGTGATGGTCCCCTTAAAAGAATCAAAGTTCATCTTCCGTGCCACGATTAGGTCAAGGGTCAATCGGGGCAAAAGCCAGACATCATAATCTGACGGTGCACTGCGTAGGATCGTTGGATACTCATCGGTGAAGTTCGCAGTAAGGAAAGCGCTCCATGGAAATTCGTCAGGCTCCCAGCCGACCGTCAGGTTCAAAATTTGACTTGGCTGGTAGGGGAATTGAGTGTCCAGACTTGTAACGGTAATACCTTGGTTGACTTCATAAAGTAGGGATGACTGGATAAAGCTGTAATTGCCGTTTAGAGAGAGCGGCAAATCACCTTTCCAGTAGCCCTCGATCTCAAATCCGTTAGTTGTTCCGTTATCACCATTGACATATGTAATGCTGTTAACACCCAGATCAACCCTTTGGACAGCTACAATCGGGGCTGTCAGATTCTTATGAAAGAAGGAGACTCTGGCATTGAAACTATCGTTAAACACATGGTCATAGGACAAATCAAAGTTTTCAATTTCGGTTTCTGTCAGATTTGGATTACCTCTCCGTACGATGCCCGACTCTTGGTCGATTGATTCAATCGGTAGATATTCGAAAAACGTCGGCCTCGCTACCGTTTGCGACCATGCGAAGTTGGCCCAAGACTTTTCGGGAATGATGTCAATTCCTGCAAGGATCGAGGGTATCATTGCATTCGTAACGACTTCTCCGAAACGTGACGGGCTATCTTCGTCAAGGCTCGTCAGGGGGAAGGCGGCCACTGCATATGACTTGGTCTCCTCCTCCCAACGAACTCCGCCGCCAGCGCGCCAGAAATCCCCATGAAAGACGGTGGACAGGTATAATCCAGTTAATGTAAGATCGCTATCTACGTTTCGGACTTCAAGGCCCGAACCGTTAGCATAAAATGGTGCGTCTGGCTGGACATAATTGGCGCTGGTATTGCCAGTTCCGGTGCCGGGAACCGTCCCAGTGGTTTCAATGTTATATCCGTTAAAAAAATCATTCAGTGCGTTGGGATTTTGCGCAAGATATTCACCTAAAGAGCTAAATCCCGTGGGGATTGGACTACCGTCAAAAAGAGTCGTGCCGTCAAGTGGCCGTGCCGGAGAGAATGGCGCAATTGAACCGTCGCTCGGCCACCAAGATGGAGGATTTCGACCTGCCCAGCGTTCCCAACTAGCCGTCTTGAGTAGGTAAATTCTCCCAAGCTGCTCACGTTCTTTGGAAAGACTGCTTCCGCCGAATGAGAATTCGAGGCGCGGTCCATCTTCCTCTTCTTCCGTGAAGTAGATTGACTGGCTAACTCCAAGAGAACCCTCACGACTGTCTTCCTCAATACTTTGCGTTTCGCGGGTTGAGTCCTGACTGCCATTCCCATCATTTGTGAACGTTTGGTACTGGAGAGTGGAGATTTTCCCTAGGGATGGGTTATAAATAAAATCGGGGTTTGTGGCAGCCTCGGCAGCGACTAAGGGATCTGTGAAATCAAGAATTCCGTTCTGGAAAGTGGAGGTATGAGGTCTTGATTCTGATGCTTTAGATTGGGTGAGGGACCATGTCATACTGGTTCCTACATCATTCTTATGATTGCCACCAATTTGTGCGATTTCAGTCTCACGAATAATCGGGTCAATCGTCCAAAATTCCTTTTTGTAGGCAGCGGAGGCGCCGTAACGGTCAATTACCGCCTGATTGTTGGCGGCCAATGCTCCATAAATACTACTACTATCAATTGTGAAATCAGTGCCATGAGTGATTTCGTCGGTGGCGATGTGTTTTTTGAAATAAGTCGCATTGATGGCATGCTTATCTCCAGACTTGATTCCGCCACTCAGATAAACGGACCAGTCAACTTCTCTCGCATAGCTTTCTTGAGTCCACGATCTTGCGGGATCAGTTAGTCGATTTTCCTCACCTGCTGCGTTGACTTCATCACTGGTGGCATGCTGAAACGCACCAATAAATCCAGCTTCTATACCGTTGTCCCACTGGAAGCGATCACCATAAACAAGCGAGAAACTATGGGCCTCCTCGGGCTCGACCTCTTTTGGTATGAAGTCTTGAGATTCGTTGAGCGCAGTGACACCAGGTGATAGATCGTCCGCTATCTGTTGTTGCCTTAGTCCCTCATTGACTTGGGCT
>JBGSLX010000305.1:0-5529 GCA_041740475.1 Akkermansiaceae bacterium
CCCCCCCCCGCCGCCCAATCTCCATCTCAGCCTGTCTGAGACTGCTCGCTTTCACGCTGCTGCTGGTTTCCACCGCCACTGCGGCGATAGAAGCTAAGCTCGACCGCGATTCTGTCGTAGTCGGCAGCGCCGCCATGCTCGAAATTTCAATATCGGGACGCGCAGAGGCCAGACCCACAATGCCGCAGGTTGAGAATTTGATCATCGAGTCGCGCGGGCAACAGAAGAAGATTGAGATGTTCAATGGCGCGTTTTCCGAGTCCACCATCTACACCTACATCGTCGGCTCGAACACCCCGGGAAACTACGTGATTCCACCCATCGAAGTGACGATTGGCGGAAAAAAAGTCTCCTCCCAGCCGCTGAATCTCACCGTACTCGATGCGGGTGCGGCACCGCCGCCAGCGGCTCAGCCCGGCCAGCAGCCCACCACGGAAGAGGCGGCGGAGACCGATGAAAACCGCTTCGGATTTCTCACCGTGGATCTAGCCGACAGCGAGCGGAATCACGCCTACGTCGGCGAGATCGCGCCAGTGCGCATCCGGGCGTGGATCCCGGCAGAATCCCAAGCGAACCTCCGCAGCGGCATCCAACCGGAGGGCAAAGGGTTTACCTTGCACAACCTCAGCCAACGTCCGCAACAGACGCAGGAAATGAAGGACGGGAAACGCTACATCGTCGTCACTTGGTTCGGCGGGATTTCCGCGACCAAGGCCGGCAAACATCCTGCCTCGCTCTCAGTCAACGCCACCGTCGCCGTGCGCGACACCTCCGCGCCCAAGCCGCAACGCCGCCGAATGGGTGGCCCGTTCGATGACCCGTTTTTCGACAGCGTTTTTGATCGGATGAACGTGCCGGTCATCCAGAAAGATGTGACCTTGCGCTCCGTCGATCAGGAAATCGAGGTGCGCCCGCTGCCCACCGAGGGTCGGCCAGCGGGATTCACGGGCGCGGTGGGAGAATTCAATTTCATGGATTCCAACATTCCCGACGTCTGGAAAACCGGTGAGCCGCAGCAGATCATCGCCAGACTCAGCGGCACCGGAAATTTCGCGCTGATGAATGCGCCGGAGCTCACCCCGGCGGAGTCGTGGAAAACCTACGAGGGGAAAAACGAATTCCGCGCAGGCGATCAGGCTTCGTTTTCCGGGACCAAGGCGTTCCAATTCAGCGCGGTGCCGCGCAAAGGTGGCGAGCAGGAAGTCGCGCTGGAGTTCAGCTACTTCGACCCCGCCGCCGCTGCCTACAAGACCATCTCCACGCCGACGAAAAAAATCCAAGTCAGCGGCGAAGACATCGTAGATCTCGCACCGGCTGCCGCGCCAGAAGTGAAGCAGCCCAAGAAAAAGGAAGCGGGGCTGATCGGCCAGCACACGCATCTTTCGGCGAGTGGCTCGCTGGTGCCCTTGGTTTCGCGGCCAGAGTTTGCTCGGATTTTGTTTTCTGCGGCTGGACTCTGCGTGATCGGCGGCATTTTCGGCTGGCTGCGCAAACGCGACTCCGATCCCAAGCGCCGCGCTCTCGTCGCGATGGAAATCGCCACCCGCGAGGCGCTCGATGCCGCCGGAAAATGCGCCGCTTCCAGAGACGTGAGTGGTTACTTCGCCGCCGCTCGACTCGCCATCCAACAACGACTTGGCTCGTTGTGGAACCAGCCCGCGCAGGCAATCACGCTCGCAGATGTCAGTGCCCGCATGCCCGCCGACTCGCCGGTTGTGCAGTTTTTCCGCGAGGCCGATCTTCACGCATACAGCCGCCAGTCCACCGGCGAGGTGCTGCCCCAGTGGCGCGCTTTGTTCGATGAAGCGATGGCCTCACTCACTCCCACCACTCGCTGACATGAACCCGAAAATCTTTGTTTGCCTGTGTGTTTTCCTGAGCGGAACGGTGGCCAGTTTCGCCTCTGCCTTCGACGATGCGAACCAGCAATTCAAGTCGGGTGATTTCGCCGGAGCGGCGGCGGCTTATGAGCAAATCCTCAGCGCCGAGGGGCCGCGAGCTTCGGTATATTACAACCTCGGAAACAGCTATCAGCAGCTCAAACAATACGGACCCGCCATCCTCGCCTACGAGCGCGCCCGCCTGCTCACTCCGCGCGATCCAGACTTGCTCGCCAATCTCGCGCACGCTCACAAAGCAGTTGAAAAACACGGGCGAGACACCCGTGCCACATCGGTGCATCCGTGGCTTGATGCGATTCTGAACTACATGAGCCGCAACGAGTGGTCGTGGCTGCTTGCCAGTTCTGCGATGTTTCTCGGACTGCTCGCGGTGGCGGCTGGTGCCGTGAAATTGCCCATCCGCAGCGTGGTGATTTCCGCCAGTGTGGCGGGGCTGCTCATCGCCATCGCCATTGCTGCGCTCTATCTGCGCCGTGGCGAAGCCGACCGCGGCATCGTCCTCACTGAGAACGCGACAGTCCGACTTTCCCCGTTTGAAAAAGCCGAGTCGCTCGGGAATCCGGGAGTCGGCGGCACCGTCAAACTCGGCGAAAAAAACGGCGATTTCCAATACGTCGAAGTCCCCGGCGCAAGTCTCAAAGGCTGGCTAGCAAGCCGCGACGTGGCGGCGGTTTGCAACCGCCAAGCCCAAAATCCATGAATAAAAAAATCAGAAATCGGAACAACGAAATCGACGAAAACGTCGAAAGAAGAATGTAATGAAGCAGGGTGGAGAGACATTCGAATGGCCAATCTCACCAACTTATCTTTTCACTCTTCTTTCGACGTTTTCGCCCATTTCGTTGTTCCTATTTTCCGGTCTAGGTGAATCCCTCACTCGCTCCTATCAGTCACGCCTTTGATGTGCGGCCAGATGCGGATCGCTTCGATAATCATCCAAATCTCCACTAGCAAAGTGAGCATGGCGAAGCCTGCCAAGAGCCAATCGCCTTGAGCTAGCCACGAGTTTTGTGCGCCCAGTGAGCGATGAAATAGCTGATATCCCAGCGCCCACGCCGGCAGCACCAGCATGAACACTGTGGGAATTGCGACGAACCACAAAGGCATCGCCCGCCGCCGCATCCAGAACAGAATCACGATAAACGCCAAGCCGCCGAGCAATTGGTTGATCGCTCCGAACAACGGCCAAAGGATGAACCCGCCTTGCCCGGCAGTGGCCCATGTCCACGTTTCACCCGCTCTCGGCGCTGCCGCAAGCAAGCCCGCAATCACCACCGCAAATAGCGTGGCACCGTGGCGATTGGTCAGCCAAGTCAGCGGATTTCCCGTGAGCTGAATGGCTTGAGTCGATGCATTCACCGATGGTTTTTTCAAAAGCGTGGCCGCCAACTCCTCGATCACATAGCGCTGAAGTCGGCAGGCGGTGTCCATAGAAGTCGCCGCAAACGATGCGACCAGCACCCCGACTAAGGCCACACCCGCACTCGCAGGAATGCCAAGCGCGCGCAGGAAATTCGATGCGCCCTGAACGAAAGCGCCCAGCGCACCATTCGCGGCCGTTGGCCAATCAGCGTAGCGCGATGCCCACGCTGCCGCCCCCGTGAGCAGCTCGCCATCGGCATTTCGGATGCCCAGCCCGATGCCTGCCACACAGGCCAAAATGACGATCACCGCCAGAAATCCCTCTAGCAACATCGAGCCGTAGCCGACCATTTGCGCGTCAGTTTCGCTCTTGAGCTGCTTGGACGTCGTGCCGGAGGAAACGAGGCAGTGAAACCCGGAAATCGCCCCGCAGGCGATGGTGATGAACAGAAACGGCATCATCATCGGCAGTTTGGAAGTTTCACCGAAGTCGATCATCGGGGCCACGATCTCAAGCGGCGCGTTGCTTTCACCGCCATTTGGCAGGCCGAAAAGTGCCGCCACGACCAAGCCGAGAACGATCAGCGCCATCGCACTGATCAGTTGCAGCGAGTTGATGTAATCGCGCGGCTGAAGCAACAGCCACACCGGCAGCACCGACGCCGCATAAGAATAAACTAACAAAAATCCCACCCATGCGATCAACGGCCATTGGCTCAGCCATTGGTTGATTTCGTGAAGCATCCCGACATCGCCAAAAAACACGCTGAGATACATCAACAGCAGCGTGATCAGCGAAGGAATCAGCAGAGGCACACCTTTTCGGTGAATGAAAAAACCGATCATCATCGCCAGTGGGATTTGAGCCAAGCAGGGCAAGATCGAGGAAGGAAACGCCTGAAATACCTTCGCAATCACCACCCCGAAAATCGCCAGCACCACGGTCAGCGCGAGAAACAGAATCGAGAGAAACAACATCCGCGCCCGTGGATGGATCACTCGCCCGGCGATGTCGCCGACAGTCTGGCCGCGATTGCGCAGTGAAACCACCAGCGAGCCGAGGTCGTGGACCGCGCCGATGAAAATCGAGCCAAACACCACCCACAGCAGTGCTGGCAGCCAGCCCCACATCACCGCCAGCGCCGGGCCGACAATCGGGCCCGTACCAGCAATCGACGTGAAATGATGGCCAAACACCACGCTCTTCGTAGTCGGCACAAAGTCGTGACCGTCCTCCATTTCCACCGCTGGGACTCGCGCGTGTTCATCCAGTTTGAACAACTTCCGCGAGAGCCAGCGGCCATACGTGTGATAAGCGATCAAGTAGGCGAAGAATGCTGCAATCGCGATCCACAAAGTTTCCATGTCCAGAAATAGGAGCGAAAGTGGCGGCGGTTTTCAACCGCCATGCCCAAAAAGCATGCATTGAATCGGCATGGCGGTTACAAACCGCCGCCACGGACCGCGCATGCCGTCTTGTCACATCCGCCGTTCACATGACACCGTCGCGCCCGTGGCTGAAGCTCAAAAAATCATCTGGCTGATTGGCGATGGAAAGCCCGGGCATGAAAACCAATCGCTCGGGCTCGCTGAGGCACTCGGGCGGCTTTTGCCGTGCCAGACGTTTCGCATTTCGCTCGCAGGAAAATCCGGTCTGCTAGGGCGGATCCGCACGGCTGGAGAAATGAGCGCCTCATTTCCGAAGCCCGACCTAATCCTCGCCGCTGGCCACGCCACCCATCCCTCGCTGCTGTGGCTCGCTCGCAAACACCGCGCACGCAGCGTCGTCCTGATGAAACCCAGCTTGCCGCTCGCGTGGTTCGACCTCTGCATCGCGCCGGAGCACGATTTTCCCGCTGGCTGCGAACGGCGAAACGTCATTCTCACACGCGGCGCGCTCAATCGCATCCGACCCGGCGCTGGCGAAAAAACAGGCAAGCTCATCCTCATCGGCGGGCCATCCAAGACACACGGCTGGAATGGCGAATCGCTGCTAGAAATGCTCGCCCAAGCCACCGATCGCGGCGGCTGGGAACTGACCGATTCTCGCCGCACGCCAGAGGGCTTTCTCGCGCAGGCGAGTCGCAAACTGGCGGGCGTCTCCGTCATTTCCCAAACCCAGACGCCGCCCGGCTGGGTGCCAGAAAAGCTCTGCCAAGCCAAGGAAGTCTGGGTCACCGAAGACTCAGTCTCAATGATTTACGAAGCGCTGACCAGCGGCGCACGCGTTGGCCTGCTGCCGCTGCCACGACTCACCAGAGACTCA
>JBGSLX010000306.1:0-2934 GCA_041740475.1 Akkermansiaceae bacterium
CGACGCAAAGGCCCAACCATCACCATGCAAAAACCCACGGCACTGCGGAAACATGTAATCGCCTCCCTCGAATCCAGCTTGAGCCATTACAAGAAAACCTGATTCATACTCCGAGCTTCAACCGCATTCGTACATCCGCGACGCGTCTTCTCGATCACCCTCATTATAATCGCTACAACATGCGCACCCTCTCGAAATCAAAAATTCTCGCTTATCGCCAGTGCCCGAAGCGCCTTTGGCTGGAAATCCACAAACCGGAAGAGTGCGAGGATTCGGGTTCAGAAACGGTGTTTGGAATCGGCAATCAAGTAGGAGACATAGCCAGAACGATTTATGACGTGGATGGCAATGGAGAATTCATCGACATCCATGGTCTCGGTCATGAGCAAGCCCTCGCCCGCAGCGCGGTTCTGTTGGCGGATGGCCGGGTCGGCGTGTTCGAGGCTGGCATGTCGGCAGGTGGTGCCTTGGCCTATGCCGACGTAATGTTGCCCGATCCGCAGGACGGATCCATCGCATGGAAACTGATCGAGGTGAAATCCTCGACCATTGTGAAGGACTATCATCACGACGACATCGCGGTGAAGGCCTACATCGCAGCTTCGTCCGGAGTTCGTCTGTCGTCCATTGTGCTGGCTCATATCGACAGCTCGTTCGTCTATCCGGGCGGCGGCGATTACCGGGGGCTTTTCAAGGAGAATGACCTCACGGCAGAGGCCCTTGCCCGCAGCAGTGAGGTGACCGAATGGATCGCGGCAGCGCATGCAGTGGAGGACCAGACCGAAGAACCCGTTATTGCCACCGGCCCGCATTGCAATGATCCTTTCGATTGCGGGTTCTGCAACTACTGCAACACCGGCAAGGTCTGGCCCGAATACCCTCTAACATACCTTCCGCGCTTTTCTCGGAAGAATCGCGACTTGCTGAAGGGGCAGGGATTCGAAGACCTGCGGTATGTTCCGGATAACTATCTGTCAGTGATTCAGGCCCGCGTGAAAGAGCACACCGTGTCGGGTTCCATTTATTTCGATTCCGAAGGCGCTGCCTCTGATCTAGATGGCCATGGTTTTCCCGCGTATTTCCTCGATTTCGAAACCGCCATTTTCGCAGTGCCGATATGGAAGGGCACGCGTCCCTACCAACAAATCCCGTTCCAGTTCAGCCTGCACATTCTCGACGAGCGCGGAGACGTGAAACACGAGGGATTCCTGGACCTCTCCGGAAATGATCCTTCTCGTGAGTTTGCCTTGTCGTTGATTGATCTCTGCGGTGATCACGGGCCCGTCTTTGTTTACAACGCGGGATTCGAAACCATGGTAATGAACAATCTCGCAGCAACATTCCCCGAGCTGGCTACCCGGCTCAAGTCCCTTACAAGCCGTGTAGTCGATTTGCTGCCTGTGGCTCGAAACCGCTATTATCACCCAAGCCAACGCGGGAGTTGGAGCATCAAGGCCGTGCTTCCCGCCGCGATCCCAGAACTTTCTTACTATCAACTCGATGGAGTTCAGGATGGCGGCATGGCCGTGTCCGCGTTCATGGAGGCGATTGATCCGGCCACCACGGCGGAGAGAAAAGCCGAAATCCAAAACCAGTTGTTCTCCTATTGCCAACTCGACACTTTAGCCATTGTGCGACTCTGGCAATTCTTCAGAGGAAATCATGGTGGCATATCAGAAACACCGGGCTGTTGAATGATTCCACTCTGGAACCGAACACCTTCCCCTAGCTCCCATCAAAATGAACGTAGAACAATCAAATCGACTGATGGCCAAATGCCTCGAAATCTATCAGCGGAAAAAATGGCTGCTTCCGGTGCATCAGTTTTTGGAGCGCCTGGAGTCCAGAGATGGTTTTGAAGTGAATCTATCGACTGCTTTTTGGGAAGAGTCGCTGATCCCAGAAATCAAGAAACGATATTTCGCGGACGTTACGATTGATTCTCTTCTTGAGAACTCAATCGCTCTATATCGCTCATATCCTGATCGGGCGTTGGCACTCGAACTCGTCTGGAAGGAAATCGAGTGGAAATACCCGTTTGACCAGGAAACTTATACGGAGTTCGTGGATCGCCTCGATGAATTGCTGGAAAAAGAATCCAACCCGCCCACTGAATCCGACTGGGCAACCTCGAAGAATCCATCATGAAATAAGCGAGTAAAAGGCGCGACGAATCCCGTGACTTTCAAAGAATTCTCCAACTTAATCACTGACTCTTCCGATCCGGTCATCCTGATCGAAGGTCGTCGCGCGATTTCGCCCGAAGTAGCTGAATCAGCCCGCAATGTGGCCGTCTTTCTTGCCGGGCGGTTCCCTCATCTCAAGTTCCGTTCGGGCAATGCAAACGGCGCCGATGAAGCATTTACAGCAGGCGTGCTCGAAGTATCGCCTGAGCGATTGCAGGTCGTCGCTCCCTATGCCAGCCACCGGAAGAAGCCGCGTCATCCCCTTGCACTTTATGAATCACCGGAATCCCTCAGCCCCGAGGCACTGGAGCACATCAAGACCATGTCCATCGCTGCCACGCCCGGCAATAAAGGCCTCCTGGACTGCTATCAACGGGGTGGCAAACTCGGCTCTCAAGCCGCATGCTTAATCCGCGACACAATGAAAATCGTCGGCATTCCCGGCCGACTCGCCCCGCCCACCGCCGCCCTGTTTTGCATCGACCCTGCCAATCCTGACGCAGGCGGCACCGGTCACACAATCCGCGTCTGCCGCAATGCCGACGTGCCAGTGGTCTTTCAAGACTGCTGGGCATTCTGGCGTTAGAAACCTCAAATTCCCAATTTCGTTTACATAAATAACATCCGCACAATCACAAGACCTCTCATGAAAATCCTCTACATCCACGGCTACAACGGAACACCTGATGGCCCCAAGCTCGACATGCTTCGAAAAGAATATCAAGCCGCGACGATATTCGCACCGCCG
>JBGSLX010000307.1:0-6488 GCA_041740475.1 Akkermansiaceae bacterium
CCTCACGCTCGATGGCCCCTTCGCTCACGAGGGCGACAATGCGCCGAATGCGTTCAAGGATCACGCATTCAACGTCCGCTTCACCCATGAGTCCGGCGCGCCAAGCTACCAAGTGCCAGGATACTTCGCCGCAGATGGCAACGCCTCAGAAAGCTCCGCAGAATCCGGCACGAAATGGCGTGCGCACCTTTCGCCCGACAAGGCAGGCACATGGACCTACACCATTTCTTTCAAGACCGGAGAAAATGCAGCCATCGACGGCGGTGGAGTCGCACTCGCTCCTTTCGATGGCGTGAGTGGGAAATTCACCATCGCGCCGACTGACAAAAAGGACCGCGACTTCCGCGCACATGGTCGGCTGCAATACGTCGGCAAACATCACCTCCAATTCGCGGGCACCAAACAGTATTTCCTCAAAGCGGGCACCGATTCACCGGAGACACTGCTCGCCTACGAGGGATTCGATAACACCAAGGCATACTTGCCGGACAAAGCTCCGCTAAAGTCGTGGGCACCCCACCTCACCGATTGGCGGACGGGCGATCCCACATGGAAAGATGGCAAGGGCAAGGGACTCATCGGAGCGCTCAACTACCTCGCTAACAAAGGCGTCAATTCTTTCTCCTTTCTCACTTACGCTGCAGCAGGCGATGGCGATGCGGTCTGGCCCTTCACCTCACGTGAGGCACGTCTTCAATACGATTGCTCCAAGCTCGATCAGTGGGGCATCGTCTTTGATCACGCCACCAAACAAGGCCTCCACCTCCATTTCAAACTCCAGGAAACGGAGAACGACGACGATCGCCTTGGCGCATCTCGCAGAAATGGCTACATCCCCCAGTCGCTCGATGGCGGGAAGCTCGGCCCCGAGCGCAAACTCTACTGCCGTGAAATCATCGCTCGTTTCGGCCATGCCTTGGCACTCAACTGGAACATCGGCGAAGAAAACTCCCAAACCAGCGATGAGATTGCGGCAATGGTGAAATACCTCCACGACACTGATCCCTATCAGCACCACATCGTGCTGCATACTTTTCCGCCGGAACACGAACTCGTTTACCAGCCGCTTCTCGGCGATAAATCCCTACTAACAGGCGCTTCTCTGCAAAATCCATGGAACCATGTTCATCAACGCACGCTCCAGTGGCGGAAGGAGTCCGCAGCGGCCGGGCGGCCATGGGTCGTGGCCAATGACGAGCAGAATCCCGCGCACATGGGCGTTCCTCCCGATATCGGCTACAAAGGATTCAATGGCATCGCAAAAGACGCCGGCAAACCTTTCGGCACGGAGGCGGAAGGCTACTACCAATCGAGCGGCTACACCATGCATGACATCCGCAAGCTCACACTCTGGGGAAATCTCATGGCGGGTGGCGCGGGCGTGGAATACTACTTCGGCTACAATTTGCTCGAAAATGACATCGTCGCCCAAGACCTGCGCAGCCGCGACAAGAGCTGGGACTATTGCCGCATCGCGCTCAATTTTTTCCGCAACGAAAAAATCCCGTTCGCGGAAATGACCAACGCGAATGCTCTCATCGGCAACCCGGAAAACCACAACTCCAAGTTCTGCCTCGCCATGCCGGGCGAGCTTTACCTCGTTTATCTTCCGAGGGGCGGTGAGACCTCCATCGACCTCAGCGGCGCATCCGGTGAACTGGGCGTCCGTTGGTTCAATCCCCGCGACGGCTCATGGCTGGAAACGTCAACTAGCATCAAAAACGACGAATCTGTCACGCTTACTGCACCAGACTCGGAAGACTGGCTTGTGGTAATTCGAACAAACGCCCCTTCCACCAAATCTGTGGGTAAAAAATCGAACTAACCGCCACGAAGCGGCGTGAGCCTTTTTCTCTTCCTGATGCTGAAGGTTGGCTGGCTTGGCCTGGGCCTGCTTGGGCCGGTAGCCCCGCTTCCCGGAGTTCCTGGAAATTTCCTTGCTGATGCAGCTCTGACTGAAAACAAGCGTGCGGGCGATCTCGGTCTGGGGCTTTTTGTCTTTGAGCATACGGTGAATGATTTTACGGTCCTCCGTGCGGAGGTGGCGGATTTCTTTTGGCATTGTTTGTTTTTGTCGACGCGACGCTAACGGAGTCCGCTCCTCCGCCCCAAACTATTCCTTAGGAGATGAAATCCACCTCAGACATAAGATGATCATTCGCAAAATAAAAACTATCGGCCTCCTGTGGATGTTGGGCGCACAACTGCTGTGTGCCGCAGAATCAAAACCCAACATCCTCTGGTTGACTGGCGAGGACCTTAGCGCGAAGTGGCTTGGCTGTTATGGCAACAAAGAGATTCAAACGCCAAACTTCGATAAGCTCGCCAAGGATGGTTTTTTATACACTCATTGTTATGCGCACGTTCCGGTTTGCGCACCAGCTCGCAGCGGCTGGATTACTGGGATCCACCCAGTTTCCACAGGCACCGTTTACATGCGCAGTCTGAATGAGACCCCGAAGTCGCTGGTCTGGTATCCAGACTCACTTCGCTCAAACGGCTATTTCGCCGCAAACTACAGCAAAACGGACTACAACACCGCGAACCGCAAAGCCCCGGGAAATGGCGGCGGAGAAAATCAAGGAAGCGTCGGTCACTTTACTGATACATGGGACTCCTACCTGAACGAATGCTGGAACGACCCCAACCGCAAACCCGAGCAGCCGTTTTTCCAAGTCAACAACTCTGCCGGCTATCACGAATCCCACCTGCATCAGAAAAACAACACCAACAAAGACGTCGATCCCGCCACGATGAAACTCGCGGCCTATCACCCAGACATCCCAGAAATCCGCATGGATTACGCCCGCGTCACCGCTGGTGTGATGGACACGGATCGGGCACTCGGCAAGATTCTGGAAAAACTCGAAAAAGACGGCCACGCCGACGACACCATCGTCATTTACAGCTCAGACCACGGCGGCATCATCGGGCGCAGCAAGCGTTTTCTCTACGATTCCGGCACTCACTCTGCGCTGATCATCCGCATCCCGGAGAATTTCAAACACCTCTGGCCCGCGAAAAAACCCGGCACTCAGATGGATCGGCTAATCAGTTTTCTCGACATGCCGAAGACTTGGCTCGCCATCACCGGATCAGACATTCCGAAGGAAATGCAGGGAAACATTTTCCTCGGTGAAAAATCTGAGGTTCCGCGCCAAAACGTCTTTCTTGCTCGTGAACGGATGGATGATGTCCCTGACATGCAGCGGGCGATCCGCGATGACCAATACCTTTACATCCGCAACTACGAGCCCTTCCGCCCGAACGGCCAATACCTCGAATACCTCTGGCTTGCCCCATCCATGGCGGCATGGGAAGCACACCACAACGCAGGGAAAACCGACGCACTCACCGGTGCCTTCTTCCGCCCGAAAGCTGTCGAACAGCTCTTCGATTGTCAGAGCGATCCAGACAACGTCAATAACCTCGCCGCCGATCCTGCGCAGGCCAAACGCCTCGCCCGCATGCGCGCGGAGCTCCAGAAACAGCAGACCCTTCACCATGACTGCGGATTTTTGCCGGAAGGCATCCTGATCAATCGCGCTAAAAAGCACAAAACCACCATCTACGATCTCATTCGCAATCCTAAACTTTACGACCAGCAGCGCTACCTGCAGGCCGCCGATCTTGCAAACTTCGCGCAACCCGCTGACCTGCCCAAGATCGTCGAACTGCTCAAGTCCGCAGACGAAGGCGACCGCTTCTGGGGCGTGAACGGCTGCATCCAGCTCGGCAAACAAGCGGCCACTCCGGCCGTGCTCGCCATCATGGAAAAGCTGATCGCGTCCGATGCTAGAGACGAACAGACTCTCGATGTCCGCGTCACCGCCGCTCACTACCTGCTCCAGATCGGCCACAAGAATGATGTAGCTCTAAGTTCCTTGGCAGAAGTGATCACCAACGCCAAAGGCAACGTACCCGGAAAAGGCCGCGCTTGGGCCAACCTCAATCTTTTGGGCAAGGAAGCGTCTGGCATTTCGGCGATGCTCAAGGACGAGAAACTCGGCAAAAAAGATCAAGAAGCGCTTTCGGCGCTCCAGCGGCGGGCAAGTGAGAAAAATTGAGCACTAGGAAATTTCTACATCCTATCCATCGTAGCCCCAAGCTGCTCACTCTCTTCTGACGATGATTCGATCCATCTTTTCAACCCTACTTGTCATTTCTTTGGTTCATCAGGCCTCTGCCGCTGACAAACCACCATCGCCCAAAGACCTCACATCGGTTCAGAACGGCTGGGTCACCGTCACTCCACCCGAATTCCAAGGTGGGATCAACAATCCCCTCAAGGGCTACCGGGATTACAAAGAAAATGGTTACGGGCTGCTGGTTCGCACCTACGTGGGATGGAATGCCATCGAGATGGGCGCGGGAGATTCCGTGGATCGCATCATCGCCCACACCAACAAAATCACCAAAGCCAAGGGCCAGAATTTCGAGGATCTGAACATCAAGCTCGTGCCTCGGGTTTACTTGGATTGGGACGGCTCTCCGGGGAAACAATACTGGCCTGCGGACCTGCACACCTTCGATTACGAGAGTCCGGAATTTCATCAGCGGCTGCGCGATCTGATCGCGAAGATGGGCAAAGCTTGGGACAACGATCCGCGGATTTTCGCCGTGCAAATGGGCATGATCGGATATTGGGGAGAACATCACAGTCCTTCGCCGACCGCGTCGCAGCGACAATTGCTCGCAGAGGAATTCAAGAAGGCCTTCAAAAACAAACCGGTGCTGGTCCGTCATAACGATGCCGAGTTCATGCAGGCGGGATATGGGCTATATTATGACACTTACGGCTACATCGGACGCGAGCCGCCACACGGTCCGCCGGATCAATTCCCGATGCAGGCCACCCATGTTTATCCAGACGTCTGGAAAAACGCGCCGATCGAGGGCGAGGTGGAATACAACTGGCAAAAAAGCAGACCCAGCGCCAAGCCCGAGGAAACCTTCGGCCGCACCGAGGACGAGACGATGATCGTGCCAAAGTATCGGAACTACATGATCGATAAAATCCGCCGCTATCACACAACTTATCTCGGCTGGATCTGCGGCTATGATGACAAGAAGCCGGAAGTCGTCGAAGGGGCTGGCGAGATTCAAAAAGCCTTTGGTTACCGCTTCGTGTTGGATTCGGTTAGCTACCCACACACCGTCCAGCCCGGCGCGAAGCTTCCGGTGAAATTGACCGTGCGCAATACTGGCAGCGCACCATTCTACCTCGACTGGCCGGTGGCCGTCGCTCTGCTCGATCCCGCCACGGCGGAGCCCGTGTGGTCGGCCCCGCTGAGCGACATCGACATCCGCAAGTGGCTACCGGGCGAGGATTGGGATAGCGAGAAATTCGCTTATCGCAGCCCAGCCGTGCCGCATCCCGCAGCGGGCTCGGCAACGCTGCCGAAAGATATCAAGCCGGGAGATTACGTGCTCGCACTCGCCATTCTCGACCGCCAAGGCGGCATGGTGCCGAGCGCGCGCTTCGCCACGACCCACTACTACAGCGGCGGCTGGCATCCGTTTGGCTACATCGGCGTCGGCAAGCCACCGAAACAGGTCGCACTGCAATTTGCCAAATTCGACAGCCCAGCCTTCGATGAAACTCTCAGTTACAAAGTTCCCGCAAAAATCCGAGCCATCGAATCACCAGACGAGATCAACGTGAAGGCGGTCAAACCTTGGGTGTCGGACCCGAAAAAGGAACTCATCAACCCAGCGCGATATTGGTCGCTCGACCACGCGGGTCATGACTTAGAAAAACAAATCCTCAGCGAAGGGAAACGCGTCATCCGCATCACTGGCGACTTCGAAAAAGGCGGCAGTCTCAACTACCTCTTTGGCAACGGCATCAAGCTCGATCCCGGAAAGTACGCTTTCACCTTCAGTGTGCGCGGCACCATCAGCCAAGACGTCGAGTTTGCACTCGCTGATGACTGGCGAACCGTCTCGAAAGAAGGAAATTTTCCCGTCACGAAAAGTTGGAAAGAACACACCATCAAGTTCGAGGTAAATGAGCCATTCAAGGATGCCACGGTGCTCCGCTTCAATCTGCCGCGTGGCGACAAAGGAAACTTTGATTTTACGGATCCTCGTTTGATCAAGACGGATTGAACGAGAAGAAACACATCACCAAATCTCAATGATCACTCACACATTTCTCAGAAAAATCCGCCCACTTCCTCTTTCTCTGCTCTGCTGCCTCACCGCTCACGCGGCTGATTTCCACGTCTCACCCAGTGGCAGTGACAGCAACTCTGGGACGCAAGCCGCACCCTTCAAAAGTCTATCTGCCGCTAGGGATGCCGCCCGGAAGTTTGCCGCGAAAGAAGCGGTGACCATCCACGTCTCGGATGGCGTCCACTATTTGCCAGAAACGCTCATCTTCACCGCTGCAGACTCTGGGTCCGAGAAATTTCCGGTCCGCTACCAAGCCGTCAATGAAGGCAAGGCGGTGCTCAGCGGAGGGGCAAAGCTCGACCTCAAATGGC
>JBGSLX010000308.1:0-2859 GCA_041740475.1 Akkermansiaceae bacterium
CTGGAAGCGCCGATTTCCGGCATGAGCATGAATCCGGCGCGGACTTTTGCCAGCTTCACCCATGCGGGCGGCTGGCACGATTATTGGATCTACCTATTGGCACCACCGCTGGGAATGTTAGGTGCAGCCGAACTTTATCGAGTCACCTCCCGCCTCGGCGTGGCTTGCGCCAAAATGCGACATGTAGATGGGATTCCATGTCTTTTTTGTGACTATCAGCACCGTCTGAAAATAGCCTCAAGAAAATGAACGTCTTCCGGTTTCCTATCATTTTTCGCAGGCCACCGGTCTCCACTGGCGCGGAGCTTCCGCCCAGGTCTCTGCCGCCCGATACCGACGGAGTCGTCACAACTCTGGCAAAAGGCGTGAACGATTTGCTGAATTACTACATTCAAGTCATCGATACCAAGGCATCGATCATGATCGCAGCAAGCGTAACCTCCGCATCGTTCCTGCTTTCGATGTTTCCGGTCAAATTTCTGTCCATCGTGATTTATGTATTCTCGGCATCTCTCCTCGGGGGATCGCTCATCTTTGCCACGTTGGTGGTTCTCCCGCGCTTGCCCACGAAGACCGGTAGGGGCTGCGTTTTTTGGGGCGATATCGCATCGAGCGCCAGTGCGGTGGAATTTCGCGACCGCTTCGCGAGTGCTGCGGTTAACGGTTTGCTGGACGATGACTACAGCATGCTCAATTTCCACACTGCCCGCATCCTAGCGCGCAAGATCCGCATGCTGCGCTGGGCAATCCTGACCTTTCTTGCGGGTGTTCTTCTGGCCGTGGTGCATCACTTGGTCCATCAATGATTCTGCGATACCTCTTGTCTTGAATCCGCTCCTGCGGAATTGGCATGTGCAGAAGAAAGCGCCAAAACCCGAGGTTGCAGCGCGCATGCTCCATGTCAGAAAGTCCGGCTGCTTCATGTTGCCTCTCGGAGTGGCGCTCTACTGGGAGCCATAACGCCTAACGGCGGCTAGCAGCCGCCTGTGCGATTCATGGCGTCTGGAAAACGCCACTCCGCCGTCGCATCGCGCTAAGAAAACGCCGCAAGCCCTCGTAAAACCCGAACCTTTACCAACCACCACTCCACTTATGCGCACCCTCATCCTCATCGCTCTCATCGCCGTTCCGCCGCTTTTGGCGCAGCCGCTCGAAATCCGCTTCACCCAGCCTCCAACCTATGAATCTCGGGAAAAATCCGTCAGTTTCATGAGCGATGCCTCCACCTTCTCTTACTCGGATTGGGAAAGACAGGCTCAACCGCTCGGCAACGGACGCATTGGCGCGATGGTCTTTGGCGATCCGCTCAAGGAGCGCATCCAGTTCAATGACGCGAGCCTCTGGACCGGCGGTGCGAATCCTTCCGGCGAGTACGATGTCGATGAATTCGGCTCCTATCTGAACTTTGGCGATCTGAGGATCGAGATGAAAACGGAAGGAACCATCGAGAATTTCTCGCGCACACTCGATCTCAGCACCGCCATCCACACCACCACATGGCAGCAGAACCGCGTGACTTACCGCCGCGAGGTTTTCGCCAGCAAGCCGGATGAAACCATCATCGTGCGCCTCACTGCCGAACCTCCGACGAAAATTTCCGGCCTCATTTCCCTCAGCGGCGCACACGGTGAAACGAGCGTGGCCCATGAAAACGGCCTCCATTTCTCTGGCTCGCTCTCGAATGGCATGCGCCAAGCCGCGCGCGTGCTGGTGCTGAGCGATGGCGGGAAAACCGAAACCTCCGGCGCGTCCCTTGCCTTCGCTGGTGACTCCATCACGCTGATCCTAGCCGCCGCCACCGACTACGCGCTCGATCCGGCCAAACAATTTCGCAGCGGCATCGATCCCGCAGAAACCACTGCGAGACATTGCCAAGCCGCCGCCGCGAAAAACTACGATGTGCTTCGTAGTTCTCACCTAGCAGAATTTCAAAAACTGATGGGCCGCGTCTCACTCGACCTCGGCGCACCACCTGCCGACAAGTCGATCACCGAGCGGCTGCTTGCCTACAAAACAGGCGCGCCAGACCCACACCTCGAAGCACTGATGTTTCAGTATGGTCGCTATTTATTCATCTCCAGCTCGCGCGGATTCCTCCCCGCCAACCTGCAAGGCCTGTGGAACGATCAGAACAAACCGGCTTGGTATTGCGACTATCACACCAATATCAACATCCAGATGAACTACTGGCTGGCCGGGCCTGCCAATCTATCGGAATGCGCACTGCCACTCTTCGATTGGACCCTCGCTATGGTCCCCGGCAGCCGCGATGCAACCGTGAAAGCCTTCGGCAAAGAAACGCCCGGCTGGACGATGCGCACGTCTGTGAACATCTTCGGCGGCAATGGCTGGCAATGGAATCTCCCCTCCTCCGCTTGGCTGGCGCAACATTTCTGGGAGCACTTCGCATTCACTGGCGACCCGAAATTTCTCGCAGAAACCGCGTGGCCTGTCTTTTCCTCGGTGTCGGAATTTTGGCTGCACCACCTGATCGAAAAAGACGGCAAACTCGTCGTCCCGAATGGTTGGTCCCCAGAGCACGGCCCGCGTGAGGACGGCGTGGCACACGATCAACAGATCGTCTGGGACCTCTTCACAAACACCATGGAAGCCGCAAAAGTGCTCGGCAAAAACGATGAGCTGGTCACGAAAATTTCCGCTGCCCGCGAGAAGCTCCTAGGCCCGCAAATCGGCTCGTGGGGCCAGATCATGGAGTGGACTACTGAGCGACCCAAACTTGAAAAATCTCACCACCGCCACACCTCGCAGCTCTTCGGGCTGCACCCCGGCCGCCAGTTCACCCTGCATGGCACGCCGGATCTCGCCAAGGCCGCGACCGTCTCGCTCGAAGCGCGCGGC
>JBGSLX010000309.1:0-13077 GCA_041740475.1 Akkermansiaceae bacterium
AGTGTGGTTGCTTCGTTTACGTTCACGGCACCGCTAAAAATGATCTGGCCCGGACCAGTAAACTCGGCGTTGTTTCCACCTTCCACCGAGTCGAAGTTGACCTGGGCAAGGAAGTGGGCCGTGGCATCGGCAGAGACATCAAAATCAGCATCTGACTTGAATTTCACTTGTGATCCAAACTGCGTCGGCTGGTCGCCGCTGATATTGACGTCGGAGTTAAGCACGCCAATGTCATTGCCAATGACTAGCGGCTCACCAGTCCAGAGGCTCTGACCGCTGCCACTCGCTGATGAGTTGAGGATGTTGTCTATCACGAACTCTGCATCGCCGGTGGTGACGTCAATCGTCGAATTGTTGAGCGATATGATCCCATCGAAAACGTTGATTACGTTGTCCGTTTCATAATCGTCCACATTCACAGTTAGCTTGGCATCAGGCATGATTTCCCAATCTCCATAGTCGAAATTGAAATTTGTGATGCTGATAGTGGAGTCTGCGGAAACGATATTGTTAGACCCAATCGGCGGGCGGTAGCTTCCGGCTCCGGTGATGATGCCACCATGGTAGATGGCATTTCCGTTGACCGTCAAAATCGCCGTGGCAGCTACGTTGGTGGTGGAGAGTGCGCCAAAGGTGATCGGGGCGTTGATGGTGGTGTCGCCGCTCGCATTCAGGATGCCGGGCGCTGTTTCCAGAATCATGCGGGAGATGCCACCAATCGTCGCCAAACCTGTGTCTGCCGGATTCGATGTCAGTGTGTTTTTCATGACCCATGAAACGGGGCCATTCACCGTGATGCCTGCACCACTGCCGCCAAGATTGATCGGATCATCCATATCTCCGTCGGTGTCGAATTTCACGGAGTTGATGGTGAAAACAACGCCGTTGTTGATCGTTTGCACACTCCCGGCGCCGAGACCGTCCCAATCGAAGGTTCCCGTGGCGACGGTGGTGGAGGCACTCACTGTGGAAGTGGAGCCTATGAACAGAGTACCAGCACCTGTGAATGACGCGCCGCTGAGCACCGAAGCACTACCATCCAGCCGCAAGATGCTGCCAGTGCCCGCGGCGGCGGAGGCTGTGGATGCCCAAGTGCTGGTAGCATTGACATCCAACGTAGAGCCGTTGCCGACTGTCACCGGCACGCTGGAGAGTGTAAGAACCTCGCCGTTGATCTGCGAAGTGCCGGTCGAGCTTTCAACATCGATGATCCCGGTGATCGACCATGTATCCGTGGCGGTGGTCACATCGAGCTCGCCGCCCTTGAGAGCGATGACGTTTCCAAAATTCGTATCGGCCCCCGCACCGAGGTCCAGATCCAGAATACCGAGGCTGCCGATGGTAATCACATTGGTGATGGTATCGGTGCCGTCGGGATTGAAGTTTGACTGATCCACATTCACGACCACGCCAGCGTTGATCGTTAAACTGGAATTGCCGGTCGGCATGGTGAAATTCGCCACGTCAGCGATGGTAGCGGCGGCGTTGAAGATCACCTCGCCGTTGTTGACGAGGTTGCCGCCGCTCATTGTGAACGGAGCGTTGAACTGGAGCGCTCCATCGCCGTCGATGACCGTGATGGTGGTTCCGGCAGCCTGAGTGAACTCGCCGCCGTTGATAAAGGAAGTGGACGCGGGCACGTCGAAAATGCCGCCGTTGTTCACGAACCCATTGTCCACGTCGATGGTGGCGTTGCCGTCGATGCTCCACGCATGGGACATGTCGAGCGTGGCGTTGTGGAACAGGTCAATGTCGTCGCTGTAGTTGTCGAGAAGCGGGACGTTGATGTCCAGAGTCTGATTGCGCGAGACCCTGAGGAGGGCACTCAAACCGAAGCCATCGAGATCGAGGCGGGCATTGATGATGTCGCCTGGCGCGTTGATGGAGAGCGTGCCCGAGACAGGAGCACCGAGGAAAATTCCAGGCCTTGTCGCCGAAATCGTGCCGTCGTTGACCAGTAAGGAGGTGGCTCCGCCAAGGATGTCATCGTTCAAGTTGAGGGTGCCGACGCCGGTGAATGTGGCGGTGGAATTGATATCCAGTACGCCGAAGCCCGTTTCCTCGTCGATTCCTAACACGCCACCATCCATGATGATGCTGGCATTTGAGCTAATTGTCGCGCTATCCGCCAAGACGGCTGAGTCGTTGTTGGTGACGGTCAGGTCGGTGCCCAAGTCGGTGAGCTGAAGCGGTCCATCAATCGTTAAATCGAAGCCATTGGTGTTCAGGCTGACCCCGCCGGACATGGAGAGGCCGTTGACCGTATTGTTGCTGCCGAGATTCAGGGAGTTCCCGATGATAAAGATCGCGGCGTCGTTTGCATCCGGCTCGTCGGCGGGATTCCAATATGTGGTCAAACCGCCATCGACCCAGTCATTATTGCCGCCGACCCATGTGCGGTCTGCGGCTGCGGCGGGGTCGTTGCCTAGGGCGGCAAGCACGAGAATGATGCTGGCCGCGCTAAGGCCATTGATCGAGGGAGGGGTGACAGTGTGCATTGCTAATAATTTGCTTATATGATGGCCTTAAAATGAGCCGGTGGCCGTGACGGGGATAAGGGAGGAGTTATGGCAGAGCTGAAATCCTGAGGTGAAAAGGCTCTCAAGAGGTCGGTATTCATGAAATCGGGAGAACTAACAGAACCCTTATCCAGCGTGAGCCTAACTGTAAGGAACGCTTTGCCAAGATATTTTGGCTAAGTGGTATTTTGAACGCTGTGCGTTGGCGACGGTGAGCAGGCTAGTCTTGAGGTCAGATCAAACTAAGGCATCGATCCTCTGTTTCAAACCGCAAGCGAGTCACGCGCGCCAGTCACGTGCGCCAATCACGGGTGTTTCCCGCGTGGGATTTTCGCGGCGGGCTTCGCGGATTTCTTGGCCTCCATCTCGCGGGTGCGCTTCCGCCAATCCCGGCGAGCGGGTTTTTCGCCGGCCTTCATCGGTGGGATCGGCGCATTATAGTTGAAGCCCTTGAGCCGCCGCCGGGGTAAGCGGTGGGCAATGGTCAGTTCGAGAATTTCCACCAAGTTGAGATCTTGCTCGGGCACGAGACTGATCGCTTCCCCGCTCGATTCCGCGCGACCGGTGCGCCCGATACGGTGGATGTAGTCTTGCGGATTGACCGGAAAATCGAAGTTCACCACATGCGATACGTCATCGATATCGATACCACGGGCGACGATGTCGGTGGCGACGAGCACCTGCGCGTTTCCATCCTTGAAATCTTGCAAGGCGAGCTGCCGCTGCTCCTGTGAGCGGCTGGAATGCAGCTTGGCAACTTTCACGCCTGCCGCTTTGAGAAACTGCGTCAAGCGATCGGCCCCATCTTTCATGCGAGTGAACACTAGCACTCTAGTAAATTCAGGCTGACGCAAAAGTTCTAGCAGGAGCGGAGCTTTCAAATGAGCGGGCACTTGATAGATGCATTGATTCACCGTGTCCGCCGGGCTGGAGCGTTTTCCGATTTGGACGATCTTCGGCTGATATTGGAAGCGACGCGCCAGTGACTCGACTTCTTTGGGAAACGTGGCGGAGAACATCAAAGTCTGTCGCCGTTTCGGCAGCGCAGAGACGATTTTTTCGATGTCCGGCAAGAAGCCCATTTGCAGCATGCGGTCGGCTTCATCGAGCACGAGCACTTCCAGCGTGCGGAAATCGAGCTTCAATTGCCCAGTCAGATCCATCAGTCGTCCGGGCGTGGCGACCACGATGTGTACGCCAGTCCGCAAGGCCTTGATTTGCGCCGCCTCGTCCACGCCGCCGTAAATCGCAGCGATGCGCACCTGCAGCCCTTGGCCGTAAGTGCGGAAATTTTCCATAATCTGCAACGCGAGCTCACGAGTGGGCGCGAGGATCAGCGCCTTGATGTTGCGCGCCTGATCTTGGCGCTCGGCACCGGCGATGCGGTGGAGCAGCGGCAGCGCAAACGCGGCGGTTTTTCCCGTTCCGGTCTGGGCGATGGCGATCAAATCGTGACCTTGCATCAGCTTCGGGATGGCCGCTGACTGCACGGGCGTCGGCTGTGTGTAACCCGCTTTCTGAATGGCTTTGAGAATCACTCGATCCAATCCGAAATGAGTAAATGACATGCGCAGGAGACTAAACGGGCAGCGCAACGCTTGGCACGGATTTTAATTTCAGCGCTCACCGGTGGCTGCGTGGATGCGAGATTTTGAACCACGAAATTGGCGAAAAGCTCGAAAAGTGAAGAGGAAGATGGCTTATTTCGACCTTTTCGCGGTTCCCATTTCTGAATACCGGAAAGCGCCTTGCTGGTCTTCGCTGGCTGGTCTTAATTCGCCGCATGCAGAAAGAAATTTTACTGACCCGCGAGGTAGCCGCCGTCCAGATCCCGAGTGGTGACTCGCTCATCATCCCGGCCGGAACGGCTGTGTTCATCACGCAAAGACTCGGCGGAACTTACACCGTGGCCACGACTCAAGGTTTGGCGCGCATTTCATCGCAAGATGCCGATGCACTAGGCGTCGATCCTGCCGAAGAAGAGAAAAAGCAGGAAACTGCTGCCAAAATGAAGGACGCGCCGCTCGAAGAACAGGTCTGGGCGCAGCTCAAGGGTGTTTATGATCCAGAAATTCCGGTCGATATCGTCAATCTCGGACTCGTCTATGATTGCGGCATCGAAGAAACCGATGGCAAGAAGGTGGTTTATGTGAAAATGACACTCACCGCGCCAGGATGCGGAATGGGTCCGGTGATCGCCGCCGACGCGCAGGCAAAAATCATGACCATCGATGGAATCGACGACGCAAAAGTCGAGCTGGTGTGGGACCCCGCTTGGAATCAGGAAATGATTTCCGAGGAAGGAAAAATGAAGCTCGGAATGATCTGAGCATGGTCGTGACTTAGCAATCGCTGCGATTTGACGAGGCACCTGCCTTGCCTCCAAAGTCAGTCATGCGGGCATGGATGACTGGTTTGGTGAAGTCCAGATTGGCCGATGGCGCATGAATTCCATAAGCTCGAAATAATTCTGGTTCAATCTCGTGGAGAGGTTAGATCGGATGCAGGACACCTAAGATGAAACATCAAGAGCGCAAACGCCTATTCATAGTCGTAATTCTTATTGCGGCTCTATTCGTTTTCTGGCGCGTGAACAATCCCAACCAGAGCAGCTTGTCGTCAGTTGAGGCGCAACAATCCGCTGCAGGTTCGCCTATCCGCCCTGCGCCCGCTATCCCAACAAGTCCGTGGAAGCAATTTTTTGGCGCGTTCAAGACCTCCATCGATTTATACGGAAAAGTCGTGGATCAGCATGGTGAGCCTGTTGTGGGGGCGAAGGTGCTATTAACCCCTGTGGACACTGCCTTTGCGGATCAATCGATCTCAAAAACGACTGTCATGACTGATCAGAATGGGCTGTTTTCGGTCACCGATAAAAAGGGGTCTGCGATTGGTGTGAGAGCATCGAAAGATGGATACATGTCCTACCCAGGTTTTCCCGGACAACCGCTGTCTGGCACGACGGTCGATTACGCGTTTGGCGCGGAAGGAGGCAAGCGCCACAGCAATCCATCGACTCCTTTGCTTCTTACGCTGCATAAGGTCGGGCCAGTCGATCCTGTATTTTATGTCAAAGAAAAGGGTTGGAGACTGGAATTAGACGGAACGCCAAGAAAAATCGCATTGGATGCGGTGGACGGCAAAGGCACTCATGTTATCGAATTCAGCTTACAAAGTGGACGGATGAACCTGCCGGAGAAAAGAAGCGAACGCTATGGTATGATATACGAATGGAATTTTGAGGCGAAGATTGCTGGGGGCGGCTTTGTTCCGGTGGATAGCGATTTTAAATTTGAGGCTCCCGAAACGGGATACCAAGAATCGATTCAATTCGGCTCGTCATCTACATTGCCAAAAGAGGAATGGCAGCGAAGTGCGCAGAGGCGCTATTTTGTGAAATTTCCAGACGGAAGCTACGGGAGAATCTTTTTGTATGTGGATGCTGGCACTCGTGCAAAATATGGCCCGCTTAACATGACATCATGGCTAAATCTCAAGCCCGGCTCTCGCAATCTGTCTTCGAACGATTGGGATCCATCGAGAGTCTCACATTAGCCCGATCAACCATCTTTCCTCTGTATTTGTGGAAAACTTGGATCGCTCAAGCAAACGGCACGGCTTGCCTCGCCCAAGATAAATCGTCCCATCCCCGGAAATTGAATTCAGGCAGGCTACCAGTTGCCATCCGCCGAGCAGTCTGCCAGTTTGTCGCGCCGTGGCGCTAGAGAGTCGCCGCATTTGCTGCGAATCCTCACATGAAATCCGGATTTTTAGAAAAGCTAGTCGCTCGACTGGATCGGGTGGAGCCGGGCGAGGTGCAGCAGATCGTCACCCGCTTGATTCATGAGAAAGGGTTTCTCGAAAAAGTCTTCGAGGCCTTGCAGGAAGGAGTGATCGTGCTCGATCCACAAGGGCGCATCGGCTTTCTCAATCGGGCTGCGAGTGGTTTTTTTGGGCTAGATCCAGAGCGTGCGGAGGGTCAGCCGCTGGCTTCACAAGTGCGGGGGCTGGATTGGGAGACGCTCGGCAAGCCTGGCCGCACGATCAGCAGGGATTTGGAGGTGTTTTATCCGGAAAACCGATTCCTGAACTTCTATCTCGCGCCCATCGAAGGCACCTCCGAGATCGAGGAAACGCTCGGCTACGTGATGCTGGTGCGCGACTTGACCACCAGCCGGGCGGAGGCGGAAGAAACGCTGGAGTCCGAGCGGCTCAATGCGCTCACCCTACTCGCCGCTGGAGTCGCCCACGAGATTGGCAACCCGCTCAACTCGCTGGGAATCCACCTTCAACTGATGGGCCGCAAGCTGCGCAAGCTGCCGCCCGGTGAACGCGAGCCTTTGGAAGAGCATTTAAATACCGCACGGGGAGAAATCCGGCGGCTGGATGGCATCCTCAAGCAATTCCTCCACGCGGTGCGTCCGACTCTGCCGCGGCGCGAACGGCAGGACTTGCACGCGGTTTTGCACGAAACGCTGCGCCTGCTGGAACCCGAGCTGGCAGCCCGCAAAATCCGGGTCGAACTCGATCTCGCGGAAGGCATGCCGCACGCCGAAATCGATGGCGGGCAGTTCCAGCAAGTTTTCTACAATCTGCTGCGCAACGCATACGAAGCGCTGCCCGCGGTCGATGGCCGGATCGCGATACGCAGCCGATACAACGATTACGAATCGGTCATTACGATTGACGACAACGGATCCGGCATTTCCGCAGAGCACATGGGCGCAATTTTCGAGCCTTACCGCACCACCAAGTCCACTGGCAGCGGGCTCGGCTTGCTGATCGTGCGCCGCATCATCCGCGAGCATGGCGGCGAGATCGCCCTCGAAAGCCAAGATGGCCGTGGCACCCGCGTCATCATCCACCTGCCACGCGCCGAACGCACCGTACGACTGCTCGGGGCACCGGAAGAACCCATGATCGAACTCGATTAATTTTCTCAGTGTCTCAGTTTTTCAGCATTTCAGTTTTTACCCACCATGCTTCCCACCCTGCTCATAGTCGATGACGAGAAATCCACGCGCGATGGCTTGCGAGGTGCGCTTGAGGAAGAATTTGAAGTTTACACTGCCGCGAGCCCGGCAGAGGCGCTTGTCATTCTGAAAAGCGAGTCGATCCAACTGCTACTCACCGACTTGCGGATGGGCGGCGAGTCCGGCATGGATCTACTGGAAAAAGCACTCACATTTCCCGATCCGCCCGTGGCGATCATGATGACGGCTTACGGCTCGGTGGACACGGCGGTCGAGGCGATGCGGCGCGGCGCTTGGCACTTCGTCACCAAGCCACTCAATCTCGACGAGGTGGAAATGCTGCTCAAGCGAGCGCTGCGTGGCCGCAATCTGGAAACGGAGAACAAACAGCTCACCCAGCAGGTCAAAAAAAGCCACAAGCTCGACCGCTTGATCGGCAAGTCGCCAGAAATCGCCAAAGTTTCTGAAATCATCCAACAGGTCGCGCCCACCCGCGCCACCATTCTCATCGAGGGTGAATCCGGCACTGGCAAGGAGGTGGTGGCGAGTTTGTTGCATCATTTATCCGGACGCCCTGCGGCGAAAATGGTCACGGTTCACTGCGCGGCGCTGTCGCCACAACTGCTTGAAAGCGAACTTTTTGGCCACGAAAAAGGCTCATTTACCGGCGCGGCCCAGCGGCGCATCGGGCGCATCGAACAGGCGGACGGAGGAACTTTGTTCTTGGACGAAATCGGCGAGATCGACCCCGCGACACAGATCAAATTGCTGCGGGTGCTGTCAGAACGCACCATCGAACGGGTTGGCTCCAATACCCCGCTCAAAGTGGACGTCCGGGTCGTCGCCGCGACCAATAAAAACCTGCGCGAAATGGTGAATCGGGGAGATTTCCGCGAAGATCTATTTTTTCGACTGAACGTCGTAAAGATCGAGATGCCGCCATTGCGCACACGCCGCGAGGACATCGTGCTGCTGGCCAATGCGTTTTTGCAGGAGTTCGCCAAAGAAAACGAGCGACCACTCAAGCCCCTCACGGATCAGGCGCTGGAAAGCCTGAGCGGCTACCATTGGCCGGGCAATGTTCGCGAATTGCGCACTGCCATCGAACACGGAGTGGTGATGAGTAATGACCCAGTGATCGACGTGCGGCACCTTCCACGCTTCCTCACCTCTGAAGAGTCCACCCCAACGCTGCCGCATAGTTCCGCCAAAAACTCCCTTGATGCTAGCCGGGAATTCAACTTGCATGCGCTCGAAATCAACGCCATACGCGGCGCTCTTAGCAACGCAGGCGGTAACCGCACGCTTGCCGCAGAACTCCTTGGACTCAGCCGCAGAACCCTCCAACGCAAGCTCAAGGAACTCGGTTTCTAACTCCCTACGCCTCATTCTCCCACATCCTTATGAGTTTTAATTCCGCGCAATTTGACATCGGCATCCTGATCCGCCGCAGTCTTTTCATCGTCGTTCTGCTCAGTCTCACGCTCGGCAATATTTTCACCCTATTCCAAGGGTTGAATTCCCAGCAGGCGATGGATCAGGCGCAAATCGCACGCGAAATTTCACGCGGCAACGGCTTCACCACCAAGATGATCCGCCCCGTTGCTTATTATCAGGCGGAAAAAGCCTCTGGCAGCACCGTCTCACTGATCGGCTTCCAAGATACCTACCACTCGCCGCTCAACCCGCTGATCAACGCAGCCGTGTTCAAACTCATCGGCGCAGACAAAAAGGACTCTTGGGTCATGCGTGAGAACCAACTGGTTTATGAGTTGGATCGTGTGGTGGCGATGGTTTGCACGTTGTTTTTCCTGTTGTCCATCGGTGTGAACTACATGCTGATCTCACGCATTTTCGACGCAAAAATTGCCGGTGTCTGCGCGATCCTGATGCTGTTTTGTGAGGTATTTTGGACCTACTCGCTCAGCGGACTGCCGCAAATGCTGATGTTGCTGTTGTTTTCTTGCGGCATGTACTTCGCCTACCGAGCGGTGGAGGCAGCCTCTGAGGGGCGCATTGCCATGGCACCTGCGGTGATCGCGGGGGTGTTTTTCACACTTCTCGCGCTCACTCACTGGATGACGGTGTGGATCGCTCTGGGATACATCATTTTTGCGGCCATCAATTTCCGCCCGCGCGGATTCGTCGCAGTCTCGATTGTCCTGCTGCTGATGCTCGCTGCGGCGGGACCCGTCATACGGAACATGAGCGTGACTGGCACTCCTCTGGGCACCGCTTTCCTCACGCTCTACAACGGTTTTGGCAACGGCACCGAAGAGGTAGTCATGCGCAATATCGATCTCGAAGCCGAACCTTTGGTGCTCGATGGCATGATGTCCAAAGTTCTGCGAAACACTCTGCTGCAAGCGTCTGACATCATCCCACTGCTCGCCGGAATCGTGGTTGCTCCGCTGTTCTTCCTCTCATTGCTCCATCCATTCCAGAGGCAGTCCATCGCCACGTTCCGCTGGGCGATTCTGATGATGTGGATCGGCGGAGCGGTGGGACTGGCATTTTTCGGCATTTCAAAGGACACGCTTGACCCCAACCAACTCCATCTTTTGTTCGCCCCACTGATGACGGCATACGGTGTAGCGCTTATTTCCATTCTCTGGGCTCGGCTGGAGTTCGTTACAGCGATTCCACAATTTCGAGATGCTCATCTCTTCATCGTCGTCTTCATCTGCGCCCTGCCCTTGCTGCTTGGGCTACCGCAAAAAGTTCGCATCGGGATGCAGGTTCGCGACCGTGGAGGCCTGCCGCACTGGCCGCCTTATTTCGCCCCCGCGTTGAACATCCAAGTTCCAGGCATCAGAACCTGTGTGGATGAGAAACACGTCGTTTTCTCTGACCAACCTTGGGCTGTTGCGTGGTATGCAGACCGCATGAGCATCTGGCTGCCCCCTACGCGCGAGGGATTCGCCAAGCTCGAAACCGTCGCCACTGACCTGCAAACCCCGGTGGCGGGCATCCTCATTTCGCCTTCCTCTCATGGTTCGGGACCTATCTCGGAAGTGGCCAATAGTTATCGTGACTTCACGCCGATGGTGATTGATGGGCGGGTGATGCAAGCGATCAATCAGCCGGGCCTCGCACTGTTCGACAAAGGAGCTCGCATCCAAGAAATCGCCAAACGCTACACTCACCGCGTGCCACTTTTTGGCTACGACATGATTTTTTACAGCGAACGCCCCATCGTCCCGCAGAACCGCGCCGAGGCTCAATAAAATCATGGCACGTCGCAAAACAACTGCCGGTGAGGCTGCAGACGCGCCCTCATTCGAAGAAGCGTTGGCGGGTCTCGAAGCAATCGTGGAAGCGATGGAACACGAGCAATTGCCATTAGAAGAATTGGTCGCTTACTACGAAAAAGGCTCGAATCTGTTGAATCGCTGCGAATCGGTGCTGCAAGCCGCTCGCGGCCGCATCGAACTGATCACCCTTCGCAGCCGGAACGAAAACTCTGGCGATTCCGAAGCCGACGGCGAAACTGAAATCAATCCCCTGCCCGGCCCGCCGGATGCTAGCGACGACGAATACAACGATGACATCCGCCTCTTCTGAGCCACCCTCCCTCGGCCCGCTTCTGCGGAAAATTCACTCTCCGCAGGATGTGAAGAACTTTTCTGACGATGAGCTGCCAGCTCTCGCCGCAGAAATCCGCCACACGCTGATCAACTCGCTTTCAAAAACCGGTGGACATCTCGGACCCAACCTCGGAGTGGTCGAGCTGACCATCGCGATGCACCGCGTGTTTTCCACGCCCCAGGACAAGTTTGTTTTTGATGTGGCGCACCAAGGATACGTTCACAAAATGCTGACCGGCCGTGCGGACCGCATTCACACGATCCGCACTTTCAAAGGGCTCAACGGCTTTCTTCTGCGCACGGAATCCGAGCACGACGCGTACGGTGCTGGCCACGCGGGCACCGCGCTCTCAGCCGCTCTTGGCATGGCCGCCGCACGCGACCTCGCAGGGAATCACAATCACGTCGTCGCCGTCGCCGGAGACGCCGCTTTCACCTGCGGTCCCACGCTGGAAGCACTCAACAACATCGCTGGCACCACCCGCAAATTCATCGCGGTCCTCAACGACAACGAGTGGTCGATTGATAAAAATGTCGGTGCCATCGCCCGCTATTTCAACGACCTGCAAACGCACCAGACCTTCGCTGCGGTGCGTGCCAAAGCCGCAGAATTTGTCGAAAAAGTCGCTGGCAAAGCCGCACGCACGTTGGCTCACAAGATGGAAGAAGGAGCCAAAAACCTCATTTTCCAAAACGTTCTGTTCGAGAAATTCGGCATACGCTATTTCGGCCCGATTGATGGTCACAACATCAGGCTGCTGGTCAAAACCTTCGAGCACCTCAAGACGCTGCGTGAGCCGGTCATCCTCCACATCATCACCGAAAAAGGCCGTGGCTACCAACCGGCGCTCGACAATCCCGGCAAGTTTCACGGCCTCGGAACTTACCAAATCGACGATGGCTCGACCGATGTTTTAGCCACACCCACATGCGCTGATATTTTCGGTCGCACCGTGACCGATCTGGCTGCCAAAGACCCGAAAATTGTCGCCATCACCGCCGCGATGCCCGGTGGCACCAAGTTGGAAATTTTCAAAAAAGAACTGCCAGAGCGCTATTTCGACGTCGGGATTGCCGAGGAGCACGCCGCGCTGTTCGCCTGCGGTCTGGCCGCTGAGGGTTTCCGCCCATTTCTTGCGATCTACTCGACCTTTATGCAGCGCGCTTACGACATGATCATTCACGACATGGCGCTGCAAGGACTCCCAGTGCGGCTGTGCATGGACCGCGGTGGACTCTCCGGCGATGACGGCCCGACGCATCATGGTTTGTTCGACATCGGCTACTTACGCCACATTCCGGACATCGTTCACATGCAGCCGAAGGACGAAAACGAGTTCGTGGCGATGCTTCACACGATGGCCGCATACGATGCTGGCCCGTCCGCGATTCGTTACCCGCGCGGCGCGATCAAAGGCGTGAGTGTGCAAAAAAATCCGCAACTCCTTGAAATTGGCAAAGCTGAAGTGGTGGCCGACGGCACGGATGTCGCGCTGATCGGGCTGGGCACGATGTTTGAAATGGCGGAACGCACCAAATTGCTGCTGGAAGAAAAAGGCCTGTCGGTGGCTCTGATCAATCCACGTTTCATCAAGCCGCTCGATGGCGCGGTGCTGGAGAAATTCGCGAAACAATGCCGAGTGGTCTGCACTTTCGAGGATCACGTGCTGTTGCACGGTTTCGGTGCGGCGGTGATCGAGCACCTGCACATCGCAGGAATTCACACGCCGATTGAACGCATCGGCTGGCCCGACGAATTCATCGAACACGGCAAGCCAGAAATTCTTCGCGACCTCCACAGACTAACGCCCGAAGCAGCGGTGGAGAAAATTCTGCCTCACTTTTCGCTCTGAAAAATGATCGGATGGGGTCACGGGGATTGCGCCCCGTGACCCTTCCACACCACCGGACGTGCGGTTTTCCGCATCCGGCGGTTGAACCCGGCGGTGGTCACTTGCGTGCCTCCGCGATTTCCCAAGGAATGATGAGTCCATGGCG
>JBGSLX010000310.1:0-7227 GCA_041740475.1 Akkermansiaceae bacterium
CTTCGAGGTGACGAGCCAACTTTTCGACCAAGAAATCAACCGCAGCCTCGACATCATCTACCTCGCACGCTGGATCACCACCATGCAGAACGATGCCGCTGCTGCCGTGTCCGCACTTTCCACGGCTCGCAACGAACTGGCCGAAGAAGTCTCCGACGCGCAGACGAAATATACAGCAGCGGAAGCGACTTTGACTTCACTCGAAGGTGAGGCGGTGGGCATCGAACAGGAAGTGATCAATCTGCAAAATGAGCTGGAGTTTAAAGACAACGAGCTGACTGCGCGGGCGACGCAACTCGCGCAGCCACCCGATTGGGAAATTGGCCTGCGAATCGGCCTCAAGACCGCAGGTACGATCTGCAAGATGATCCCAGTTTACCAACCCGCTCTCGGAGCCGTGGGCGATGTGGCGAACGTCGGCAGCAATTTCAATCCCGATCAGCCGTGGAGTACGATCACCGGCGGGCTCGATGTGGCCTCGAATGGCCTGCGCGCCCAAGCGGCTGTAGCGGCGAAAGATCAGGCATTTGCTGTGACGACTGCGAATCTCAATCCCACTCAACTGGCAGGCGTGACCGCGAATGCCCAACGCGCAAGCAAACTGAACCAGATGGCCAACGCCAGTTCCGCGCTTTCTGGCGGCATCGCAGACATCAGCAGCTACATGGAAGCAACCAAGGCCCCGAAGGAGAAAATTGATGCCGAATTGGAAAAATTGAAAAGTGCCGATCCATCCTACGCCACGCTTGTGGACGACATCAGCGCGATCACCGAAAAGCGCCGTGACTATGCGGACCGCCTCAGCAGCGCAGTGCTCGCCGTGGCCACGCACTCGGACGTGATCACGCGCAATTTGCTCGCGATGGAGGCACTCAGCAAACAAATCGGCGACAGTGCGAAAGTCATTGATGCCGCTGCCAATACGCACCTCAAGGACATGGAACGCCGGGCGATGGACCGCCTGTTGAAGTACCACTATTTCATGGCAAAGGCTTACGAATATCGACTCGTACGGCGCTACACTGGCACGCTCAATATCCAACCGCTCTTTGATAGCATCAGCAGCATCGCTAACGCGCCCACCGCAAACTCCAACGGCAGTATCACTGATGGTCAGCGCAATACGCTGCGCAGCGTTTTCAAAGCGATCATTGCAGACACCACGGAAACCATCATCGACGACTACAACGTCAATCCTTCCGTGGCGGGTAGCAGCACCAATATTCAGCTCAACGCTTCTGAAATCGATGCATTGAATCGTGGTGAATCGCTCACCCTGAACTTAGTGAACCGCGGTATTTTCCTGCCGAATGAGGAAGATGTCAGAATCGTCAACATCCAAGCATTCCCCACCAATGGCATCCAGACCTCAGCGGTCATATCTTATGGATCCCCCGCTTTTGTGGAGCTTTTCATCGAGCACTCAGGCATTTCTAACATCAAGTTGGGTGGCGATGTTTTCCAGTTCCGCCACTATAACCAGAGCACTCGCAACGCCATCACATGGACGAGTAAGTATGAGCCGAACACCAATAGTCTCGCGACGATTCCTCCATCGCCGAATGGCTCGCTGCTGCGCTCGTTAGTACCATCGCTCACCGACTCCACCGCTCAACTCTACTCCCGACCAGCGGCGTGGGCGGACCTGAAAGTATGGCGCGCGGGGATCAATGGTGGAGTCACTTTTGGTGAAGGCACTACCAACCCACCTATCCTTCTGACCAGTGTGACCTTGCAAGTGACTTATGATCGTAAGTTCCGCGCAAACTCACCTGCTGTGAAAAACCTCGAAATCGTCACCGCTCGCGAAGGTGCCCCGTTTCCTATCGAAGATGATTCACTTCTCATGGATTTCGGCGTCAGCCGGCCAGATCGAAATGGGCGTCAAAACGCACAGGGGCGTTTCCTTCGGCTCTACGACTCCAGCAGCACGCCAGTCGTCATCACCGCGCCTGCCGCCTTTGGCACTCAGCGCTTCGTGAAATGGGTGGATGCAAGTGGAACCACTGTCAGCACCAATGTTGCGCACAGTGTGACGCCCAATTCCGACGTCAAAATCTTCGCCCTCTATGAGCAAGCCACGCCGATCATTACCTCGGCTTTGATTGCGAATCTGGCGGTCGAAGATAGTTTCTCATATCAAATCATCGCCACCAATTCTCCCACCTTTTATTCCGTCACTGGCTTACCGAGCGGATTATATCATGTGGCTGGTGGCATCTATGGCAGAGCTCGTGTGGGCGGAACTTTTTCAGTGACTCTAGCCGCTAGTAATGAATTTGGTCCTGGAGAACCTGTTACTTTGACTCTCACCATCTCTGGCACCGGCACCACCAACAGCGCGACGCTTCTGACTGGCTCAAGTGGCCAGCACATTGAGCCAAGTTATCCAGCGGCGGTTGCTCAATGGTTTCTCTGGGTCGCTCCTTCCAATGGTTTTCTAACGGTGGACACCTTTGGAAGCTTGTTCGATACTTTTCTTGAAATCTACAGCGGCACAAACGCCACTTCGCTGACTCTATTAACATTCAATGATGACTCGAGTGTTTCTGGTTCTGCGCTTCAGAGCCAAGTCAACATTTCAGTGACACAAGGCACGGCCTATTGGTTCGCGGTGGATGGATTTAGTTCGGGTAATTTCGATGAGGTAAATGGTTTCCGCCTCAACTACGCGTTTAGTAACGGCGCGGATTACATCATCACCTCCACCCCAAACTCCCTCACCATCGTCGATCAAAGCGGATTCTCGGATGAACTCGTCATCAGTCAGCCGAGTGCCGGACAAATGCTCGTTTCCGCAGCTGGCCGCACCTTTAGCATCAACGGAGCAACACCCACCGCTAACAGCTCAGGGAATCTCCCCACCACCGGCGTGAATAACTTCATCACTCTGGACTCCGGCAGCGGCGATGACTTGATTCGCTTCGGCGCGCTGAGTGAATTGCCCCAACTGAACATTAACGGCGGTAGCGGAAATGACACCGTGCGATTTGAAGGAAACCTTACCTTCAACCTCATTGGTGGCTTGCAGGTATATCTCCAAGACGACGCGCCCTCGCCCGGCGCGGATTCGATTGTGTTCAATCACAACGTGCAAGTGACCTCATCGCTCTACGGATGGATCGCCTTGGAATGCAGCCGTGACATCATCATGCGTGGCGGAGCGAAAGTGGAAACATTCAATGGCACGCTCAGTGTGAGAGCCAACCAGCAAGATATTCCGACGACGGGTAATTTCCATGGAGTGCTGGTGGAGGGTGGCGCGACCTTGCGGACCGGTGATGGAGACTTGTTCGTGGCTGGCAGGGGCGGAAACGATGCAGGCGGCTTCCAATTCGGCGTGAACATCCACGGCGGTGGACGCATCGCAGGCAATCTCTATGTCGAAGTGATCGGCCAAGGCGGCGGTGGCAATGGCATTGTCAACCGCTCTGTCAGTCTGGATGGCTTGAATGCGGAAATCAGCTCAGGCGATTTCGTTTATGTAGGTGGCAGTGCCAGTCCTGAAGGCAGTGCATTCGGTATTGGGCTTTCTGTTATTAATGGCGCATTCATCAGCGCGCCGTCGGTAAGAGTGCGCGCCTTCGGCAACGGCACACCAAGCTCCGGTGCGAACTTCGGGATGGAAGTTGGCGGGCCCGGCTCACGCATCGTCAGCAGCTCCTACATTGAACTCACCGGCATCGGCGGGCCGAACGGCGGACCTGGTATTCTGCTTGCAAACAACGGACTCATCCAAGCTCCCGACGTTTACCTGCTGCCTGACAGTCTGACGATCGATTCAACGAGTAGCATCATCGGATCTTCTGGCACTACTTTCCAAACGCCGTTGCCCACAATGCAAATGCAAGTGGGAGCAAACAGCGGGCCCAACGTGCTCGGTCTGCCCGATGCCACGCTCGACCGCATCACGACGGCGAAACTGGTGTTTGCCGACTATTTCCAGCCCATCCAATTGACTGAGTCCATCACCCGATCATCGGGTGATGTCTCGATTGACGCGCGATTGGGTGTTACCGCAGGCAGTATGGGGTCTGATATGGAGTTGCCGGGCACGTTCGAGATTTTCTCGGCATCTCTCTACATGCCGATTAGCTCCATCGAGCCAGATTTGGGGTATCCGCAAGTGCGTGTGGATGGCAACTTCAGGCTCATCTCTGACTTTGTGACGCTTGACCTTTCCGCCGCGACCCATTCGGGAGAAATCGGCGAGCAATTCCTCATCGTGGACAACCGTGGTTCTGCACCGATCAGTGGCACATTTGCCGGACTGCCGCAAGATGCCACTATTCCATGGCCCGCAAACTCAGCGATGAAAGCCCGCATCATATACAATGGAGGTGATGGAAACGACATCGTGCTGACTCTGGAAGCTGTGTCTGGATATGCCACTTGGGCCGCCACAAATATACTATCTGGCGAAGATGCTACGTTTTCTGGGGATGCGAATGAAGACGGAATTAGCAACGGCGTGGCCTATGTCTTCGGCACTGAAAAAATGAGCATGTCCGCTCCCGGAACTCTCACGGCTCCTCCGATTTCGTTGCCAAACGACATCAACCTCTTCCTCGAAAGGACCGAAAATCTCAGCCAATGGGAGACCTTGGTAAGTTGGATCGATGGTAATGCACCGATCCTTGAACTAGGCGTTGCTCAGGACCAAAACGACATCATCGATACAAATGTCTATCCTGATGGAAAAGTGTTTTACCGCTACCGGGTGGCTCTGAAATGAGCATCGCTTTCATTGCACTAACAACGAAATCTACAATCTGCTGGGTTGCTACAGTTTGCGATTCTATTCGAAATCGGAATTGAGCATGCCGTTGTAGCCGGGTTGATAGAGCAGGACGCCGAGGATATCGCGCATGATGAAAAAGTACTTTTCGACGGTGTAAACGGCCAAGTTGTTTTCTAGCGAAAGTGTGACGATTAGAATGTCGTTCCAAGAGATTGTGAAACCAGCGACCCTCAACTTGGCATAGTTTGTTGCAGCGAGCCGCCTGAACTTTGGGTCGTTTTATTGATGTAAGGAATGATGTTGAACCATGTTTGGAGTTTTCATTTCCTCCGCGCGCGCTCCGCCTAGGAATTCCATTTCCACCGGGCCACAGAGTGCGCATTCGTAAGCATCGAGCAGGCCTTTGACAGCGAGCTTCACATACGGTTCGTCGTCACGGCGGAAGAACTCGACCCATGCACTAGTGTCCACAACGACCATGTCTGTTAGCGAGCCAATATTCCAATATTGCGCAGATGTTTCTGTGCGTTGTCACCGCATGAGTCTGCTAGTTACGTCTAAGCATTTCTTGGGTCAGCATCTCTAAGCCAAGCTCTAAAGCCCGCAAACCAGACAGCCGTGTTGATTGATGTGCAAAGGCTTGATCAGCGTACTGTATAAATTATCCGCTGGGTTCTAAAATCGTTGGTAACCTGAGTTGCCACAATGTTTTGAATCACCGAGCCTCAGTTTGTACGCCAAGTTGGACATTGGTATAAATTATCAACGTCTAACGAAAATGAATGGGTGCGAATTGCCTAAAGATTAAATCCCAGCAGCTATGATTCGCCTGAGCCGCCTTGTACGTCGTAGATGTGGCCAGTGATGTAACTTGATTCTTGCGATGCCAGAAGAACAAAGACGGGTGCGAGTTCCGCAGGCTGTCCGGCACGTTTTAGCGCCGTCTTTTCCCCAAATGTCACGAGCCGCTCCTGTGTCGTCCCGCCGCTGACTTGCAGCGGCGTCAACACCGGTCCGGGAGCGACCGCGTTTACGCGAATGCCTCTGGACGCAAGTTGCTTCGAGAGTGACTTGGTCATGTTGACGTTTACAGCTTTCGTCGAAGCGTAATCGAATAGATACGCCGACGGATTCTCAGCCTGAACCGATGCGGTAAAGATGATGCTCGAACCTGGTTTGAGGTGCGGCACTGCGGCCTTGGTGATCCAGAACGGCGCGTAACAGTTCGTTTTGTAAGTAGCGTCAAAGTCCTCGGTCGTGAGATCAAGGATCGACTCGCACGATTGTTGGCGACCCGCATTGTTCACGAGGATGTCCAAGCCGCCGAGTTCGCGCACCGCATCAGTGACGAGTTTCTGGCAAAACTCTTCGTCGCGGATGTCGCCAGGCAGGGCCACTGCTTTTCGGCCCGCTGCACGAATCAACGCGACGACTTCCTGCGCGTCAGATTCCTCCGCCGGTAGATATACTCCCGCGCGTCATAATTTGTGATTTTTGTGCCGGACCCGCGCTGCGCTGGACTATGGAAAAGAGAGTGATTTGCGTGGGACGCCGCCTTTTCGTGGCGGCGGATTTCATACGCCAAGCCTATTGTCCCTTAGAAAAACGCTTGGGCCCGCTGCTTTTAGCCTGCTGCCGAGTTGGGCATGGCGGTTGAAAACCGCCGCCACGATTTGGAAGCCCCCCCACTTTCCACAAATCGTGACGCGCGGCAGTATAGTTGATCGCCACGTCTGCGCCCTCACGGGCAAAAGCAATCGCCACCGCGCATCCGATGCCGGAATCACCACCCGTGATGAGGCTTTACGCCCCACCAGACGATCGGCTCTTTGGTAACTTTTTTCGCCGTGGTCTGGCCGTGGTTCCATCTTACTCGTTAGGCCAGGCCACTCTTGTAGTTGTTTTTTAAAAGGCGGCTTCACGTATTGATCGAGCGGATTTTGTTTCACTTATTGTCCCGGTGCTCCTCCAGAGCTAGTGACTTTCATGCTCTCCTGACCAAATGCTGGGGCGGCGGCAGCCGCGACCAGACCAGTGGCGAGTCCGCCGACAAATTGCCGACGTGTCGGGATGCTGCTTTGATTTTGGTATGTGTTCATAGAATTGGTTTCGTGAGTGTACGTTATTTACTTCGCAAGCGCTTCTATCAAGTCGGCTGCTGCGAGCTGCTGAGCTTCCTTCGCTTTGTCCACGACCGCAGCCATGCCAAAAAACTCGTGGGTTACGCCGTCGTAAATCTTGTGGTTCACATTTACCCCGGCATCTGCGGGTGTCGGCTGCTGGCGCGCGTCCTCGGGCGAGCGATTCGATGGGCTTGCCGCCCAAAGAGGTGAGCTGGTCGAGCACGGCTTTCATTTGAGGATCGGGCATTGTACTTTGCTGGGCAAATGTGGGCACTACGAGCAGCAGGGCTGCGACTGGAACGAGGTGTGTATGTTTCATGGTTGAGGGGTGAGGAACGTTTCTTTTGTCGATTTCACCCTACG
>JBGSLX010000311.1:0-2895 GCA_041740475.1 Akkermansiaceae bacterium
GCCTCCCACAGTTCCGCACCCTCCGGGAAAACCAGCCGCAGTGCGCCGTTTCCGCGAGTTTTCACGAAGATCCGCGCGTCCGTCACCCACTGACCATCGCGGGAAACTTTGCTCGATAGCTTCTGGAAATCCACCACCTGCGAGACGGTCTCGCCGCTTTGATACCAGTCGATTTCCATGCCGATCTGGAAATCGCGGGCCGTGTATTGCCACACGCCAAGCGTCGGTGCGCTGCTCAGCAAGCGGAACTCAGCAGGCAGCTCGCTCGGATCAATCGCCAGCAAGGCACCACTGCTCGTCGCTGTGTGATTCACTTGCAGCGGACTCACAACTTGCACGTAGCCGCGCTCGCCCTGCACGCCGAGTGGTGCGATCTCGCCTGGAGCCAGCGAGCCGCCTTGGGGATTCATCGCTTGCTCGAATGTCAGCAACAACGTTCCCGTTCCCAGCACCGGCCGCGACAAGGGCACGATCACCGTGTTTCCCTCGCGCCGCCAATCGCGACCCACGTTCGGCCCGGTCACGTCCACATTGCCGATCCCTTCCGGCACGGAAATGCGCCACTCGTTCGCGGGCGCGCCTACCACGAAAAAATTCATCAACACGCTGCCATAGACCACGCCCGTCTTGAGCGAGTAGAGATGAAACACGTCGGCCAACACGCTTTGTCCCAGCGCCTCCACGCTCAGCGATGCGCTCCAAGTGTCCTCGCGCAGGCGAAACGCTTGTTGCAGACCCGTCGTTTGTTTCGGGAAAAACGTCAGCGGCACCTCTGCTAGGCCGGTGGACGTGCCAACGGCCAAGCGGTATCCGGCTGCCGCGACCGCACCAATGTAGCCGCGCCGAGACTTCACACCGGGGAAGCCGAGCGGCTGCAATTCCCAAACGCCCGGCTTGGCCGCTTCGTTTTTCTCAAGCCGCACGCTGACCAGCCGCCGACCGCTCACCGGCTCGGAAAACAGCACTTTGAGCACTCGTTTCCCGTCCGCCGCTCCCGCCGCCACGACGTAATCCGCCACCTCCGCGCCCTTCACCGAGGCCACCGCATGATCCGCTGGAATCTCGATTTCCCACTCGCGCAGCGGAGCCTCGCGGATGTCCAACTCAAGCTCCGCCGTGATGCGACGATCCGTTTCCGCCAGTTCATACACGGTCGTTTCCGTGAGCCCCACCTCGGGCAGAACTTGGTCCGCCTGAATCGCGTAGCCGTAATCTGCTGCCGGAAAACGATAGACAAACACCTGTCGCAAGTTCTTCTCCGCCGCGATGGGAAACTGCCCGGGCGCGAGCTGGATCAGCCCCGCAGCATCCGCCACCTCGATCCGCACCGCGCCGTTGTTTGCCACGCGCAACCATCCGCTATGCCGCAGCGAGCCCTCCGGCGTCATCTGCAAGGCCCGCGCTTTCACCGGGAAACCGCCGAGCGCCGTCTGCGACTCGATGCTCAACTTTGCCGCGCCTTCTATCGGACGACTGAATTTCACTTCTAACATTCGCCGGCCCTCTGCCTCGCGCACGTTCCACCCGAGCACCGGATCGCCCGTCACCGCGAGTACCTCGCCCGGTCCATCGAGCATCAGCGTGAGTCCGCCGAGCTTGCCTTGCAGCACCCGCAGATCGATGACCGTCGTCTGCCGCAGTAAGCCGCTACCCACGCGCACGTCGCTGATTTCCGTGCTGGAAAAAAACAAACTACCGTCTCCCACTTGCCCCGCCTCGCGCCAAGCAAGCGTCGCATTTCCACTGGCTGGCAGAAAACCGCGCCACGTTCCGCCATTGAAATCCGGCACCACCGATTGCGCGGTGTCGAACTCCTGCTTCGCCGAAAGCCCCTCGATCACCACCGGCACGACCACGCCCGCAGGCAGTGCGAACGCCAGTTTCCGCCAATCGCCGTTCTGCGTGGTCGGCACATCAAACGTGATCTCGATGGGAAAATTACCCGCTCGCTCTGCCACCAAATCATACACCCACGTCTTGCCTTTGCGCCGCAGCGCGACGTGCCAACCATCGCCCGAGACACCATCCGCGAGCGCCGCGCCACCGCCTAACAATTCCACCGCCGCGCCCGCAGCATCCGCCCGTGCGGTCCCGCTGAGGCGGAAAGAAATGCTGCCGCCATCCGGCGAAACTTGGCCTTGCAGCCGAGTTTCCGTCACTTCCAAGCCTCGCGACGCTGAGTCCGTTGGCAAAATGTTCATCGTCATCATCGCCGCGCCAGTGCCGATGAACTTGCGATTTTCCCCGCCTTCCACCGGCACGAGCCCCGTCACCTGAGTCATCCGAAGGTCCACGCTGCTGGCCGTTTCCATGTTCACCGTTAGCGAGAAACCCGTTGCTTGTCCCGGCTGTGGCAGCAGCGACTCGGCTTTGCCATTAGCGACTTTCGAGCGGGTTTTCACCTTCACTTGGTAGTCACTCGGAATTTTCGACTCTGCTAGAATCGGGCGCAGATCGAGGAAACGCTCGCCGTTTTCCGCCACGCGCACCGACCAATCGCGGAGGCCTGCGCCCGTGACTTCGCTCACTTCCCCCACCCCTCCGAGCCCGAGTGTCAGCGTCTCGGCTTTGCCCTGATGCACCTGAAAACGAATGTTTTGCTCCGTCGTCACAGTTTCCAAAGTGACCCGCGCATTCACCTCCGCGCTGGCCGAGAAAAACAAAGGAGCTTCTTTGATTTCCGGCTTCCACGGCACAAAGACGACGCGCTCGTCGATCTCCTGTGCGGGTAGTAGCATGGTGGCTAGGATGAAAAATGAGATGAGTGTTTTCATGAGATTAGTATTTTTTAGTGGGTGTTTTTTATCTGAGGGGAGCACACGCGCCCTCGCGTGTCGTTTTCGACGCCCTCGTCGAAAACCGCGTGGAATGGCCTGTAACGCCTGTCTTCGGCGG
>JBGSLX010000312.1:0-7063 GCA_041740475.1 Akkermansiaceae bacterium
CATCGCTCTCGCCCGCGAAAACGCCCGCACGGTGCGCGATCAACTTTCGGACGAGCTGTGGGAAGAACTCAACTCGTTGTATCTATTCAGCCGCTCGGATGAAGCGCGCCGCCTGATTTCCGTCGATCCTCCCCGCTATTACGAAAATATCCGCCGCTCAGCAGTGACATTTCTCGGAATCGCCGCGTCCACCACCTCGCGCGATGAGCAGTGGGAATTCATGGAACTCGGACGCCACCTTGAGCGAGCTGACAAAACCACCCGATTTCTCGATGTGGCCAGCTACCTTCCCGATGGTGCGAGCAGTGCGCAATCCACAGGACTGCACTGGTCGGCAATCCTGCGTTCCTGCGGCGCACTCGGAGCATTCCGCGCATTCGAACGCACCATCACAGCTCGCGGAGTGGTCGATTTTTTGGTGTTTTCAAAAATTTTCCCGCGCTCTGTTAGCTATTGCATCGAGCGAGTGGACGTCAGCCTGCACCGGATTTCGGGCACTCCGCGTGGCACGTTTCACAACGACGCCGAACGCGAGGCCGGACGCCTTTTGGCAGAGCTGAACTACGGTGTCACAGATGACGCGTTCATGATCGGCCTCCACGGCTATCTCGATGACTTGCAAACCCGCTTTAACAACATTGGTGCCGCCGTTTTCGGAAGTTATGTGTTGATGCCTGAGCGCTTCCAAGTTTGCCCGCCTGACAATTTCCGCTCGTCGTCGGCTTTGGCTGCTTGGCAGCAACAACAGCAGCAGCAACAGTGAGTGAGCACGCGGGTAGTCCATCCAGCGAGAGAATGAGGCTCGCCGTGCTTCATCGCACGGTCTTTCACTACACCACGCCGGTGCGAGAAAGCATCAACACCCTGCGACTGGAGCCTCGCACATTTCCCTATCAGAAAACTCTCTCTGCCTTCGTGCGTGTGCTGCCAGCCACCCGACTCCGGCGTTTCACCGACCTATTCCAGAACATCACCCACCAGTTCGAGCTTACCGAAGCGCATTCGAAACTCGAAATCGAAAGTCGGATCCGCGTCTGCAATCTTCCGCTCAATCTTTCGGACGAAAGCCTCACGAGCGGGCAAGAAACTTACAGCGAACCATCGGTCAAAGAACGAATCTGGCCCTTCCTAACCGAGAGTCCACGCGTCACGCTCTCCCCGGAAGTCTGGCGTCAAGCGGTGGATCTCACGCACATGCATGATTCCGTTTATGCCAAGGCAAATGCCATCATGGCATGGATCCACAGTGAGTTTCATTATTCGCCTGGAGTCACCAGCGTGAGGGCAAAACTCGAAGAATCCTTCGCACTGCGTCAAGGTGTCTGCCAAGATTTCACTCACGTGATGCTCGGCATGTGTCGCCCGCTGGGCGTGGCCGCGAGATACGCCTCTGGCTACCTTTACAACGGTCCTCTCGACAAACTCGTCGGCGCACAGTCATCCCATGCATGGTGCGAGGTTTATCTACCGTTTGCCGGATGGATCGGCTTCGACCCCACGAACAACACACTTGCAGACGAGCGCTACGTAAAAGTCGCGGTCGGTCGTGACTACGAAGACGTTTCTCCGGTGGAAGGGACTTACCTCGGCAACAGCCACTGCCGTCTCGAAATCAAAGTGGAAATCGAAAAGCTGTAATGTTCAGCTACCCGCAGGTTGTTGCTGGGAAATGCAGTGAAGCGTCCCGCCTTCCTCGACCAGATCCAAGCAATCGATCCCGGTAATTTTCCGGTCAGGAAACAACTCGCGGATCATTCCTAAAGCCCGATCATCATTCTTGTTTTGGCGAAATGTCGGCACCAAGACCCCGCCATTGGTGATGAGAAAATTAACGTAGGACGCAGGCAATACCGGCAGACGCCATCCGGGAACCTCGCAAGCTTGCGGCAACGGAATTTCGATGACCTCAAATGGCTGGCCGTTCGATGCGCGAAATGAGCGCAGGGTTTCAAGATTGTCCTGTAAAACGCGCCAGTTCGGCGATGACGAATCGCGCTCACAACATGCTAAAATCGTTTTAGAATCGGTGAATCGCGCGAGATCGTCGATGTGGCCGTCGGTGTCATCGCCCTCGATGCCTTTTTTCAACCAAAGGATTTCACTGACACCCAGCTGATCGCGCAGACGTTGTTCAATCTCGTCCCGTCCAAGTTCAGGATTGCGGTTAGGATTCAACAAGACCGCCTCAGTCGTTAGTAGTTGCCCCTCACCGTTGATTTCGATCGCGCCACCCTCAAGAATCATCCCACCTTTGAAAATTCGCATCTCAAGAGCCGCCGCGATCCGCGCAGGAATTTCATTGTCCAGCTCCCATGGCGGAAATTTACCGCCCCACGCATTAAAACCCCAATCCGTCACCGCCACTTCGCCAGTTTCGCCATGTTTGACGAAGATCGGCCCATGGTCGCGGCACCATACGTCGTTGTGAGGATGATCGAACAACTGCACGCGCTCGGGCACTGCCTTTGCTCGATTGCACGCAGCTTTGATCGCCGCATGATCGACACCATGCACATTGATCCGAACCTCAACATGGCGAGAAATCGCAGCCGTTATTTCGGCAAACTTCGCTTGCATCAAATCACGCTTCGCTCCTCCCCAATGGCGCGGATCATCCACTGGCCATGACAACCAGACGGCCTCTTGTGGAGACCACTCAGGCGGCATGGCAAATCCTTCATTCGCTGCGTGCATGGGCCGATCCTTGTCGCATCCTTTAACCCGAATCCAGCCCTGATTGACGATCCATGAGGCCTCATCATCCGATCTATAAACTTGATAGAACCTTTAGTTTCCTTGACATTCAACCATGATAGATTCCCTATCTTCCCAAGCTAATGGCTCGAAAACGAATAGAAGCAGGCAAGTTGACTCGGCTGGAAGCACGCGCCCGGATGATTCATGGGGCCGGACGTTTGGTTTTAATCGTCTTTGGTATAGCGCTTGGCTTTGTGGTCCTTGCAACGGCGGTTCCACAGAAAAGGGAGTTAGTGAAGCTGCAAGGTCGCTTAGCACAGGCGCAGGAACGCGATCAGCTAGTCACGGCGCAACGCGATCAGCGACGCATTGAGCTGCGGGCGTTGCGCGAGGATCCTGAATATCTCGAAGTCCACGCACGAGATCGGCTCGACTACTGCCAAGATGGTGAGCGTGTCCTCCGATTCCGGCGTGACCGTTGATCCATCAAGCTAGGGGTTGCAATCCCCTCGTTTCACATCAAGAGTTCGGTCAGAAATGCCTACTGTGAATCCAGATGATGCACTGCTGCTCATTCGTTGCCCATCCTGCGGACAACGCTTCAAAGTCGCTGAGGATTTGCGAGGTAGGACCGTCGAATGCGGCGGCTGCGAGCAACGTTTTCGAATCAATGATGAAGCCATCGTGCGCGGTAGAAAGTTCTACCCTGGCGAAAAACAGGACAATCGTTTAACCCGATTTCAACGTGTGCCTCTGGCTGTAGCTCCGCCGGTAGTGGGCACCGCCACCATCCGTTACGCAGAACCACCGGACCCCTCGACCTTCATGCCGCTCACGCCACAGCGTGTCATCGCCGGATTGCTCGGCTATTGTGTCATTGGCCTAATTGCGCTGTTGCTCACTTTAGGCGCGAGCCGCGGCGGAGCATTGGATGGGATCACAACGGACAAGCGCCTCATTATGGCGTGCTTCGGCGGGTTTCTTGGAACCGTGCTACTCACCTACTCCAACCCGCGCAGCCGCGGCAGAAGCTTGTTCTCGGGTCTTATACTGACTGGCCTGTTAGCAGCGATCCCCTTTGTTTTTACCGCTGGCTCCACCAAGCTGCCTGATCAAGAGGCACCCTACATGGATCCGTTCGCTGAAATTTTAGAGGAAACAGATGCTCTCAAAAGTGATGTTTCTGAGCTGAGTCTGATCATCGGAACGAAGCCGCTTGAAGACGAAATTGAACGTCTCACAAGTGAAGGAAGCACCCGCAAAGCAGTCGGCTTATGGCTGCGGGACATGAGTGAACAAAATCGATTTCTCATCCGAGACTACATCCTACGAGCAACAGGTGCAGACCCACAGTCACACTACTATCCACGTGAAGAAGGAAATTTCCTGATGGTCGTCACTGGCGTCACCATGACGCTCGATGAAATGGCGGCGATCGCTGAAAAGCTCGGCTCAATTGAAAATATCTATCCAGCAATTTCGGTGATTGAGGTCAAGGTCAACGACGAGAATTTCGTTGAAGGTTCACTGCAACAATTGACCGACAAAACTCAACCCAAGTTCTATGAAGGAAATAAAAGGGAACTGGAGTCGATCGACCTTGAGCGCATCGAACGTGCCGTAAAACGTCTGGCCGATGCAGAACCCAAGGTCTATCGCAGTGACATTTCAAGCAAGCTGCTAGAGCTACTGAGCATGCCTGAAGTGAAGTTCAAAGGCGACGTTTGTCAGGCACTGATTGTTTGGGCAGACGACCAAGAAAAAACGGGGACTGTGGCGCTTGCACAGGCGAAAAGCATGCTCGACTCCAAGATTGCCGTGCCTGAAGAACTCATCACATTAGCAGTTAAATCCAAGAATCCTGAAATCATCCCGATTCTGGAAACATTATGGCAGGAAAACCCTGCAAAGTGGGAGTCTCACTACGCCAGCATCGGACAAATTGCCGAACCCTCCCTAATCAGTTTATTTTCTTCCACATCTGGCTCTCACCGCAACTCAGCCGTGCGCTTACTCGGACGTGTTGGCACGGCTGAAAGTTTAGATACACTTTTATCCGCTAAGACTGGCGCTGAAGCAGAACTCAGCATTTTGCTAGATAATGCGATCAGCTCTATCCGTTCACGTCACGGGCTTTGATTTGCTAATTCAGGTCGTATCTTTGTCTCCATCTAAATCCCTAAACCATCGGCTTCGGAGTTTAGCCATACATAAGTTTACGAAATTGCCTCAATGGAGGCTGGTGGATTCGTTCCTTTCGAAATTTTATCCAACACTCCATTAACAAACCGTCCGGAGTCCGCAGTTCCGAATTTTTTTGCGAGCTCAACAGCCTCATTAATTGCCACTTTAGAGGGCGTGTCGGCATAGAGAATCTCATGAGTCGCCAGCCGTAGAATCGCCCGATCTACCGGGTCTATGCGCTCAGGTGCGTAATGGTCAACCACCTGCGCAAGTATTGAATCAATTTTGTCTTTTGCGCTAAGCACCGCGTCAACTAGCTCGTCTGACTGGCGTCTTAGTTCATTCAGTCGGCATTTTGATTCGCGGATTCGCGAAAGATCCCCCTGTTCGGGGAATTTTTCAGGCTCTTCGACCATTCGCAAACGATCAGATATTCGCTGCAACTTTCGGATGCTTGCTGCCACTGCCTCAAGTGAGCCAACCAATTTCGGGTGATCACTAAGTGAATCTAAAAAGCGAAGCCGGGTAGCAACTAAATCATGGTCATTGCGAAAAAAGACATCCAGCTCAGAAGCAAAATTTTCAGCGACTAGAGCATCATCATCATCCTTGGGTAATCGCACGAGAGTCGCGTGTGCATTGGTCCATTTACCTTCCAGTTCAGCAATTCTCTCCAATGAGTTTTTAAGTGATTCTGCCTCCGGCCAGCTACGAAGCATGATGCATGCTGCAATTTGACGTTCGTAAAATTCCTCAACACGACTATCGCGTCCAAGTGCTAAGTGGTGAACCGTCCGGAAGGTCGCAAGTTGTAAATTACGTCGATCTGACTCCGTGACAAAATCCCAAAATGGATCCCTCAAAGAAATTGGATCAGCTCCACCTTCCAAATCAGCACAATAAAGAAACTGGACGACAGCCTCGCGAATCTGTCGTTTACTAGGCATTACGTTGTTTCTTAATCGTCTTACGCGGAATGGAACGATCCATTTCTTGGAAGACATCGATCATTGCAGCAGCAGCACGAGCGGCTTCGCGACCACGATTCAAATTGGCTCCGATACAGCGAGCATAGGCTTGTTTCTCATCATCCAGTAACAAAACCTCGTGAATGATGGGTCGTAGTGATTCAATAGCAAGGCGCTGCAATGCATCTGTCACTGATCTTCCAACTAGATCAGCATGTCCTGTAGCACCACGAATAATCAGTCCCAGCGCGATGACGCAGGCTGGTGGATCGCGATCTAGCACCGAGGCGACCATGACTGGAATTTCAAAGGCCCCAGGCACGCGGATTAAATCAATCCTACCCTGTGGGACAAGTTCACCAAGCTCCTCAATCGCATTTTCAACTAGCGCGTCAGCAAATTTTTCATTGTATTTCGAAGCAATAATACAGATGCGGACTTTAGGGCCAATGATGCGTGGTTTGGGCTGTAACGCGTTAGACATGTGTTGGGTATGGAGACAGTGCGGGGAAATGTCAATTGGACCATTGCATCCTTACTTCAAATAATGTGCTGAAAATCATACAAAAAAAGAGCCCGGCTCCAAATGAATGGAGCCGGGCATATACCTGGCGACGACCTACTCTCACAGGACCTATCGTCCCACTACCATTGGCGCTGCGGCGTTTCACTTCCGGGTTCGGAATGGGACCGGGTGGTTCCACCACGCTCTGGTCACCAGAGGGCAATGTTGGTGTTGAATGGCAGGTGCCATGCAATTCCAAGACTGAGTCTCTGGGGGCCTGAGGGGTAAATGCTGAAATTCTGAAAAGCTGAAAAGCTGAAAAGCTGAAAAGCTGAAAAGCTGAAAAAATATTTACTCTTACTCTTATTTCAGCATCTCAGGTTTTTAGCTTTTTTAGCTTTTACCTAAATGCCCGCTCTCTGGCATCCACATGGAGGTATTTTTGATTCGATTGACCAGTTTGCTTCTTACGGCGCTCTTGATTGCTTCCAATTCCAAAAACAGGAATCAAGCCGAACGGATGATTAGTATTTCGCGGCTCAACGTGTTACCACGCTTCCACCTGAAACCTATCAACGTCGTAGTCTCCGACGATCCTTCGGGGAAAATTCATCTTGGGAGGAGCTTGGCGCTTAGATGCTTTCAGCGCTTATCTCTTCCGCACTTAGCTACCCGGCCATGCTCTTGACAGAACAACCGGTGCACCAGA
>JBGSLX010000313.1:0-13961 GCA_041740475.1 Akkermansiaceae bacterium
GCTCCCCAAAAGCCCCGACGACCACCGTATCCCCTGACACCGCCACCGAGACGCCGAAAAAATAATCCGCCCCTGTTGTGCTACTATCCTCAGATACAGCCGCAATGATCGCCGTATTCCCCGACACCGCCACCGAAAAGCCAAAATAGTCTTCCGCCCCGGTGTTGCTGGCTTTCAGATACGCCTGCTGGCTCCAAGTCGAGCCGCTACGGGTGAAGACGTAGGCGGCACCGGAATTCCTAGCACTTTCATTGGGTGTGCTGTTCGCCCCCGTCGTGCTGCTGTCCTCTTGCCAAGCTCCGACGACCACCGTGTCCCCCGACACCGCCACCGAGATGCCGAAACCGTCATCCGCCCCGGTATTGCTTGCTTTCAAATACGCCTGCTGGGCGACGGGATCGATGGTGATAGGGTAGCGGGCGTTTTGGTCCTCGACGGCGATGCGGATGGCGTTTTCCCCGGCGTCTTCAAAGCGGACGATGAGGTTTGTGCCATCGGCGTCCCATGCTTTGAGGCCGCCGTAGGTGAGGGCGGTGCCGCCGGATGTGGTTTGGAAGGAGACGCTGGAGGAGTCGGGGGAGACTTGGGGTTTGAGATCGCCTTGGACGGCGAGGGCGAGGGTGAGGTTTGAAGAAACAGGCGGGCCGCCAGTGCCCCTCTTCTTTTCCCTTGAATGGATGGTCCAGCCTTGTTCGAGGCCGCGGGTGTCGTTGATGAACCACTCGGTGAGGTTCTCATCGCGCTGGCAGGTGATTTTTCCGCCGTCGAAATCAGGAGCGGGGACACTTTTGTCCCCGTCTTCAGAAGAAGCGGAAAGGAGTGTCCGTTCTCCATAAGCGGTGAGTTCGAGGCCCCAAGTCCATTGGCCGTGATCAGGGGTGACGGTGAAGCCCTTGCCATCGAAGTCCGTGCGCCACTGCTGGCCGGGATTGCGGGCGGTGAGCGTGCCATCGTCCTGTCGGTGGACGGCATGGCGTCCGGCTTCATAAGCGGCGCGGATGCTGGACCAATCCGAGGCGGCGAGGCCGTCCGGCGTTGTTTCCGTGCCATGAGCGAGGCAGGAAATGCCGACGAGGAGGGATAGGATGGCTTTCATCTTTTTGATTTTTTTGTGCCCTAGCTCGGTTTCGTCAATTGGCGTTCGGCTTCCAGCCAATCGGTGTGGGAGTCACCTGGCAGGCCTTGCTCGACGCGCTTGCGGTAGTTCATGTAAGCGACGCGGGCGACGGCGTCTGGACTTGGCGCGGTGGTGGCGGGCTTGGCTGCCGCTTTTTTCGCGGGTTTCGGAGCACTCGTCGCGGCGACTTCCGTCTCGGTTGCGACTTCTACTTTCGCGGCGACTTCCTTTTTCGCGGCTTTCTTGGCAGCCTTCTTGGCTGGTGTGGCTTCGGTCGATTGGTTTGCAGTCTTTTTTGCGGCCATAATGTTGGAATGTTGAATTGAAGTTTGAGCACTCGCGGTGCCACGCGGGAAATAATCTACCAATCCGATGATTGCCAGCACATTGAGGCGCGGTATGGTTGCGCATGGCCGACGGCTATTCATGGAGCGAAACGCGCGGCGGCGGATCCTATCGGCTGCCCGGGCCTGAGCACCTCGGCTGGTGGGCTGCGGTGGCGATGTTGGTTTCGATCCTGATGCACATCGCGGTGTTTCTCATGCTGGACCGGATGAAAATCGCACTGCGCTTCGAGCAAGCGCGCGAGCTGAGTACCGCCAACGTCAACATGAGCCGGGTGGAAGTGCGGCCGATGGATGCGGAGCCTGTCGCCCCGCCGGAAAATGTGATCACGCCCCCAGAGGACTTGGCCGCCTTGCTCGATGAAGTGGATTTGCTCGATGCGCTGCCGCAAAACTCGGAAATCGACATCAAGCCCGATGTTCAAAATCCCGAGTACGCCCTGCAAATGGAAAGCCCCGCACTCACCGGCGACCCCACAGCCATCGCGATGGAAATTTCAGACGGGCTGGAAATCGATGGGGAAATGCCGGAACTCGGGCGTCAACCGGAGAGTCTCGAACCAGCGGCTATCGGCCAGTTGACAGTGGATCCGGGAGCGATGCAAATGGACGACAGCGATCTGACGAAAATGACCGACGAGCTGATCAAACAAGGCGCGGGCGGGAAATCCGATCACGGCACCATGGACGGCATCACCTCGCTGGATGATTTGCTGGACGTGCCGCCGAATGTCTTGGTGGCGAGCAAAACCATGCTGCCGAGTGATTTGTTGTTCGGCTTCAACAGCTCGGACCTGCGCGAAAGCGCAAAAGTCGGCCTGATGAAACTGGTCACGCTCATCGACCGCAACCCCGGTCTTTATTGCTGGATCGAGGGTCACACCGATCTGGTGGGTAGCGATGCCTTCAATCTCGATCTCTCGATCCGGCGGGCCGAGGCGGTGAAAACCTATCTCGTGGAATCCTTCCGCATGGATGCAGAAAAAATCATCACGCGTGGTTTTGGCCGCTTTCAGCCGATGGTCACCACTGGCAGCGTGGAAGAACAAGAAGTCAATCGTCGCGTGGAAATCCGGATGCGCAAGGAGCCGCCAGCGGACGACCAAATGAGCATCCAACCGCAAAAAGCCGCCGTCATCGAAGAAACTCCGCCGCCCGCGCCCGCTGAGCCGCAAGTCGTCAATCCCGCGCCGGTGGAAAATGCACCACCCCGCGCCGTGCTGGTGAAACCCAAGCGAGTCTGGCCCGAAGCGCAGCCGCCAGCCGCGGCCCTGCGCGCCGTGCCAGTCGAAGAACCTCCCGCACCACGCGCCCTACCCATCGAGGAAACCCCGCCCCCACGCGCCAATCCGGTCGCAGAATAAATTTAGAAGCAGAGACAACGAAATCGTCGTAATTGGCTAAAGAAGAATGAGTTGGAGCGGAATGGCGAGTCACCCGTTTGGTAAATTCCCAACCTGTTTCTTCTTTCGAGGCTTCCGAGCTTTTCGTTGTTCCCCATCTTCCCAGCGAGAACAAATCTACTTTTCCGTGTCCTTCGCGTATTCCGTGGTGAGCCCTTTTCCTTCCACATTTGAAGAAAATCACTGCGGATATTCCAATTCCAGATAGGCCTCAATTTCGCGCGATGGATCGTGGGACCGCATCAATGCCTCACCGATGAGCACGGCATTTGCGCCCGCAGCCAGCACACGCATCGCGTCTTCTGTGGACTTGATGCCGCTTTCCGAAACCAGCAGCACATCCTCTGGCACTTCTTCCGCAAGTTGCTCGGTGACCGCGAGATCCACCTCGAAGGTCTTGAGATTGCGGTTGTTCACGCCGATGAGGTCCGCACCGAGTTCCAGCGCTCGCTCCATTTCGCGGAGGTCGTGGACCTCGACGAGCACGTCCAGCATGAACGCCTTCGCTTCATCGTAGAGGCGGCGCAGCGTTTCGTCGTCCAGCGCGGCCACGATCAGCAGCACCGCATCCGCGCCGCAAACCGCTGCTTCGTGAATCTGCACCTCATGGATGGTGAAATCCTTGCGCAACAAGGGCGCGGTCGAAAATTTTGAAATTTGCGTCAAATACCCCAGCGATCCCTGAAAATACGTTTCGTCCGTGAGGATCGAAAGACAGGACGCACCGCCATCCAGATAGCGTTTGGCCTGGCGCACTGGATCGAAGTCCGGATCGATCAGGCCGACGGATGGGGACGCTTTCTTGACCTCCGCGATCACCCCGAGACGACCGGGTCCACGGTCGAGCGCAGCGCGAAAGCCGCCGAAGTCGTTGCGTTGCAGTGCAGCGGCACGCAAAAGCGCGGCGCGTGGCATCAGGGATTCCACTTCTAAGTGCTTGGTGGCGATGATTTCGGCGAGTTTGTCGGACATAAGCTGCGTGGAAAGAAATGCAGAGCCAGCGACATCGGGCACGGAAATTTTGAAAATTTTGGCTTGTCGGTCTTTGGGTCGGGTGTAGAAAACGCCCACGCGATTTGCTTCGCGGGCGTAGCTCAGTGGTAGAGCGCCACCTTGCCAAGGTGGATGTCGTGAGTTCGAATCTCATCGCCCGCTCCATTCATCCTCCTCCAATGAGGCGCGAAGTCGGTGATGATTTCTCGCATACGGCCAGCTCTTTAGCGGCTGAATCCGGATCTACCGGTTGAGACGATTAGCATGAAGGTGTTAAAGATAATTTGATGAGCGTAGAACTTGAAAAGCTTCTAAAAGAGATCGGGAATTACATCCGCCAAACGAAGGAACGAACTCTGTTTTCCTTGGGCGGAAGAGGCCACTACGAGAATCCGGTTTCGGATCTCCTGGCGTTTTTCATGGACCCGGCGGCAGAGCATGGTCTGGGCACGGTTTTCCTTTCCGCGTTTCTGGAATGTCTGCCTGAATACGAGTTTAGAAATCTTCCGTTAGGACGTGTCTGGATTACCCGCGAGGAGGGAACGGAGGACCGCAAGCGGATTGATCTAGTCCTGCGCGGTACCGGCTGGATGATGTTGATCGAGAACAAAATCTATCACTGGCAGGCAAATCCCTTTCTCGAATATAAGGCCCATTTTACGAAACTGAACGGAGGTGCTCCACCCTATATGGTCGTCCTGTCGCCCGAGGGGAACGCAAAAGAGAACGACTGGTTGGGCGTGGCTTACCAAGATTACTGTGAAAAACTGACCGAAGGCATGGTAATGCTAGAAAGATCCTTATCCGGCTCCAAATGGCTAGTCTTCGCTAACGAACTGATTCTGCATTTGGAAAACGAACTTTACACAGCACCAATGGAAAAGAAGGCGATTGAATTTTTGGAAGCGAACTGGGAAGAAGTTACACGGGTCCAAAAGCTGGCATCGGATTATAGGACATTTCTTCACCAAGAGTTAAAAGCGCAGCTCATCGAAAACCTTGATGATCAAAACGCGTGGACGAAAGAGGACAAATGGGCCATCCGGTGTTTTGGATCGCGCTGGGGGCAAGCAAACATTGCTTGGTGGTATGACTCCGAGCAGCCCAAATGTCCGATCCACTTTACGGTTTACGTGCCCAATCCGAATGAGTGGCAAATTCAAATGGGGCAGACAGAATTTGAATCTAGGAACATGAGACCGGTCAGGGAAGGTTCTTGGATCGGGTGGCGGGGCTTTCAGGGCTTCGAATCCAGAGCAGATGCAATGATCGAGTTTGTCCGACTCGCGGAGGTTGTGGAAAGAATGTTGCAGACTACTCAGGTGCCTGCGGAAGCGGCAGCGGTAAGGATAGTAGCTGATAATAGTGAAACGAATAACTGAGACAACAATTGGGAGAATCATATGTATCAGATCGACAAGACGACCAATTCCATCACCGTGCTGTCCGCGAAAGAGTTCGGTGCGCTGGGTTTCAGCGAGCGGGCGCATTTGCAGGAGTGGATCGCCAAGTGCCCGGAATGCTTGGGAGAAGAGCTGCTGATTCTCGCCAAGGAGTTCGACGGTTTCGACGAGACCAAGGAGCGCCTCGATCTGCTGGCGCTCGATAAGCAGGGTGGACTGGTTTTGATCGAGAACAAGCTGGATGACTCCGGGCGGGATGTGGTGTGGCAGGCGCTGAAGTATGCGTCGTATTGTTCCTCTCTCTCGAAGTCGCAGATTGTCGCCATTTTCCAGAGTCATCTGGCGAAGAACGGCGGCGGCGATGCGCGGGAGAAGATCGAGGAGTTTCTGGACAAGGAGGATTACGAGAATCTGATCCTGAACTCGGGGATTGACCAGCGGGTGATTCTGGTGGCGGCGCATTTCCGCAAGGAGGTGACCTCGACGGTGCTGTGGCTGCTGCAGCACGGGATCCGGCTCCAGTGCATCCGCGCGACCGCCTTCGACAACGGAGGGCAGCTTTTCCTGAACATGGAACAGATCATCCCGACGCCGGAAGCGGAGGATTTCATGATCAAAGTGGGGGAGAAGGAGAAGGAACAACAGACCACTGAGCGCACGCAGTTGAAACGGGTGAAACTGCGGCTGGCCTTTTGGGAGCAAGCGCTGGCGGCTTTAGAAGCCGCAGGGGTGACACTTTATAGCAATGTGAGTCCGAGCAATGATCACTGGCTGAACGCCGGCTCGGGCCTTAGCGGGGTGCCGTTCACAATGATCTTTTCGCAAAAGGAAGCGCGGGCGGATCTTTCGATCGGACGCGGCAGCAAGGAGGAGAACAAGTGGCTTTTTGATCGGCTGTATGAGCAGAAGGATGCGATTGAGGCGGATTTCGGCGCACCCATGGAGTGGCTGCGGCTCGACAACAAGAAGGCAGCGGGCATCCGCTACCGGAAGGAGTTCGATGGCTACGATCCAGACCACTGGCCGGAGATGATCAATTGGCTAACGGAACACGTAAAACGGCTTGAAAAGGCGTTTGGAAGCCGTTTGAAGCCTCTAGCGCAAAAGTTGAAGGCGGAGTTCAACAGCATTGGGGCGTTTCAGGAGGAGGTAGAGGGTTGAGCATTCTCGTGGTCGGATTTCAGTATATTTGGCGTTTTTACCATAACGTGAAAATGTCGAATTCAGTGAAAACTTGACAAACTTTCACGAAATAAGACCGTTTCACCAATCCGTGAAATGAACGAAAAACGTGAAAAAGCAAATGATCTGAAAGCCCAGGCATATCGCCGGCTGGTTGAGCTGTTAAGCCGGGTGTCAGGATGGGAAGTCCGGAATGCGGAAGGTGATCGGGTTGAAAGGAAGCTCACGGCGAATGATTCCGTCCGTAATTCGGATTTCGTTTTGAGTGTGAGGAAACCAGAGACGGGTCAAAACTTGGAATTTGTCGGTGAGGTCAAAAGCCGCCTGCAGCCGCGGGAGGCACGGGAGGTCGTTTCTCGACTCCATGAGTATCGAAGGCATTCTGAGGTGCGTGGGGGGAACTATTGCCCGGTGGTGATCGCTCCGAGTCTTTCCTTGGCGGTCAGGGATCTGCTGGAGGAGGAGGGGATCGCATGGCTGGATTTCGGAGGGAACGCACACCTGGATTTCGACGGGTGCTTCATCCACATCGAGGGGCGGCCGGTTCCGACCGAATACAAAGAGCGCTCGCCGCAGAAATCCCTATTCACTCCGAAGGCGACCCGTCTGCTGCGGGTTCTGCTACAAGGGCCGATCCGGGATTACAAGGTGGAGGAACTTGCCGAGGCGGCGGGTGTCAGCCTCGGACTGGTGAGCAAAGTTCGCACGCTGTTGCTGAGTCAGGAACTCGCGGTGGATGGGAAGGACGGGATCAAAATCAAGAGGCCGCAGGAAATTCTGCGGGATTGGATCCTTGCGGATGATTTTCGGAATCGGGTGGAGACTCGTGAGTATTCGTTGCTGGAGCAGGATCATGCGGAGATCGCGACAATTATGGACAGCGAGCTGAATGATCGTGGTGTGAGGCATGCGTTCACGCAATGGACAGCGGCGCATCTGCGGCACCCACATGTGCCGCCCCAGATCACGAGTCTGTATGTGGAATCGTTTCCAGATGAGGAACTGCTCAAACGCGTGTTGAAGGTGAGAAGAGTGGCTGGAGGAGGTCGCTTGTGGCTGCACCGGCCAGTGGATGCCGGAGTCTTCATCGGGCAGCAGACGGTTTATGGTCGTCCCCTGGTAAGCGATGTGCAGATTTTTCTCGATCTGCTGCAGTCCGGCAACCAACTCCGTGCGAACGAGGCGGCACGTGAGCTGCGGGATGATCCGAACTTCAATGGAGGGTGGTCATGAGCAAGTACGGGCACTATCAGGAATACCCGGGGCGGGGATTGGCAAAGGCCAAGGCAGCGCTGTTGACGGTTTGGCCGAGCCTTTCGCGCTATCATGATGATCTGGTATTGGTAGGAGGGTTGGCCGTCGACTGTCTCACCAAAGCGCAGCCGGGTGGCTATCCGGTGGCGGTGACCATTGATGCGGATCTGGGGATTTCCATCGGGGCGGGAGGAAATATGTATGGGACGATTTCCACTGATCTCGCCGGGCTTGGGTTTGTCCGCGACACGGTGAATACCAGCCGATATTACCGCGATGTGGAGGGAGTGAAAATCTATCTGGATTTCCTGACGGAATCACCGGACGCGCAAACCGGAAGCCAGAGAGTGGATGACATCATTGCAAGCGTGATTCCGGGGATTAACCGTGCGTTGGAAAGTCGGCGTGGGATTTTGATAAGCGGTAGGGACCTCTACGGAGCGGAACAGGCGATCACAGTGAATGTGGCGGGGATCGGGCCGCTGATCGTGCTGAAGGTGAATGCCTTCGGTGGGCCGACGGGTCGCCGACATCCCAAGGATGCTTATGATCTGCTGCTATTGGTGACTTCTTAGATCGATGGGTCAGGCAAGGCGATATCCGGGTTTCACGATGAAGCTGGAAAATCCAACCCTGCGTATGGAAGTGCGATTGAAGCTTTGAGGAAGGATTTTTATACGGAGACGGCGGATGGCCCGGTTCGTGCGGCGGAGTTTTTACGAGGAACGCTCGATGAAGCGGAACGCATCCGGCAGGATATGGTGACTGTGGCGCGGAGATTACTTGGGGAAGATACATGAGCACCTACACCGAGGACCACCTCGTCTATTTGCTGTAACCCATTCTTCTTTAGCTCATTTCGTTGATTTCGTTGTCTCTCATTTCCGAATTTAAAATCAATAACGAGCGCTGGAGTTCAGTTTTTTTAGAAGAATAGACTGCCTCGATTGATCGGGGAAATCCTCAGGCGGGTCTGGCGACTTTGCGGGATTTGGAGCGGGCGGCGACATTTTCGTAGAAGTGCAGCAAGGGGCTGGAGAGGCTGTGGATCACGACGCTGAGGGCCACCACGGATAGCGTGAGCGCCACGATTTCTGCGGCTTGTTCGCGAAGACCGTGATTGAGAGCATACGCCAGATAGTAAAGACTGCCGATGCCTCGGATCCCGAACCAGCCCATCAAGAGACGCTGCGAGGGGCGGGTCCGGGTTTTTCTCAAGAACAGCAGGGTAAACAAGGGCCGGATGACGATGAACAACACGAGCGCGAGGGGGACCGCCCGCCAGTCCCAGTAGGTGGAAAGACAGATGCCGAGCAAGACGACCAACATCACCTCCAACAGGCGCTCTGCGGTATCTCCAAAAGTAATGATCTCCGCCACCATGTGGCCGGCGGCTTTGGTGGGTTGTTTCAGCTCCTCCGCTCCGGCGGCCTTGTTCACCAAATGCTCGGCAGGAGGATGGGGAGTGGCATTTTTCGCCCCGGGCGTCTGATTGGCCAGATGTTCTGGGGCGGGATGAGTCTTGGTGGTGAGGACTTCGGTCCCCCGGAAACCCTGCCCCGCGGCAAACACCGCGAGGAAACCCCATGCTCCGACCGCTTCTGCACTGGCATACACGAGCGCGATCAGCGCCAGCGCGAGAAAGTCATTCGGGGCGCCGGAGTGTGGATTCCAACTGCGCAGGCGGATGGCGAAGTGGCCGACCCATTTTCCCATCAAATAGCCGACCAACAGCCCAGCCGGGATGGCCCAGACCAGGCGGTGCAGCGCCCAACCCGCCGCCCAATGATCCACGCGGCCGTGCTCCATCCACAGCAGCGCGAAGATCACGAAGGGAAAGGCGGCACCGTCATTGAATCCTGCTTCACCGGATAGGCCGTAGCGCATCCGGTCGTGGTCGAGCGCATCATTCACTGTGACCGTCCCGGCAAGTACCGGGTCCGTGGGGGCGAGCACCGCGCCCAGCAAAAAGGCCGCCGGCCAGCCGAAGCCCAGTGCAAAATGACTGAACAGAGCCACTCCCGCGATGGAGGCGATCATCACCGGACCCGCCAGTAAAAATGCCGGCACCCAAGCGGAGTGGGTCAACGGGAGGCGCAGTTTTAAGCCGCAAACAAACAGCGATATCACCACGGCGACCTCAGCCAGGTGCTCGAAAACCACCGATTCTCGCCGGAAGTCGATGACGGCCAGGTTCAACCAAAGCGGCCCAATGGCCAAACCGAAGCAAATGTAGATAAGCGAAGAAGTCACTGGCAGTCGTCGCAGCAACCCCGACGACAGTGCCATCACCAGCAAGAGGCCGCCCGCCATCGTGATCCAAGCCAGAATGTCCATATTGAACCGGAAAGATGGGAACAGGCGACCCGATTTTCAATGAGGTGAAACGAGTAGCTCTCAACCACGAGGAACAGCGGAAACGTTGGCGGATGCCATGCGGTTTACTGGAGCGAAGACGAAGCGGGAGGCGGTGGTGAAGGCGCTTGAAGGCGCTTGAAGGCTACAACCGCCAGCAGCGGGTCAACGATCTGATCGCGAGCTTCGGCACGCTAAATTTCGCGAGCAATGACGAGATCGAGGCGGGTAATCTCGAGGAAATCGGCATTTCGGCATGATCGCCAAAGCCATGGAAAAATGAGAAGCTACACCGAAGACCTCCTCATCGCACTACCAGCGATCCAGTTCATGAAGCATGAGTAGGTGCAGATTTTCCTGTGGCGCAATGGGTGAATCCTGCGATGTTGCCGCCGCTCATACCTTCATCAAATCATGAAAACTCCCCGAATCCTTGCCTTTGGTGGCAGCTTGCGTGCTGCTTCTTACAACCAGAAACTCGCCGCTTTGGCTGCCCGTGGCGCGAAAGAAGCGGGTGCGGAAGTCACGCTGATCCAACTGCGCGATTTCCCGATGCCGCTCTACGACCAAGATCTGGAAGACGCCTCTGGCATGCCGGAAGCTGCCGCGAAGTTGAAAGCGCTCTTTGCTGAACACGACGGCCTGATCATCGCCTCGCCGGAATACAACAGGGGCATCAGTGCTGCGCTGAAAAATGCCATCGACTGGGTTTCTCGCGCCACCAGCGCAGACGAAGCGCCGCTATCGGTCCTGAGTGGCAAAACCGCCGCCATTCTCGCCGCATCGCCCGGTGGTTACGGCGGCAGCCGCGGACTCGCCCAGTTGCGGACGTTTTTTGAAAACATCTCCGTCACCGTGCTGCCGGAACAAGTCGCCGTGCCGAAAGTCCACGAACTCATGGATGAAACTGGCGCACTCAGCGATGCGGCCATCGAGGCCAGCGTCTTAGAACTCGGTGCTACGCTCGCCGGCAAACTCTCGGCCTAAGCCGGGGCCGATGTTGTTTTCTGGAAATTGGAAATATCCCAGTGAGCTGCCGGTTGTAGAGCACCGGGAGGAAATTCTCGCCGCGCTGCAAGCTCACCAAGTCATCGTGGTGGTGAGCGATACCGGCTCGGGAAAAACCACGCAATTGCCCAAAATGGTCGCGGAAGCGATGGGGCCAGACGGCGGGCGTATCGGCTGCACCCTGCCGCGCCGGATCGCCGCCGCCAGCGTGGCGAAACGCGTGGCCGAAGAACTCGGCGTGCCGCTGGGCGACTACGTGGGCTACCAAGTGCGTTTCGAGGAAAAGCTCTCGCGCGAGACTCGGATCAAATTCATGACCGACGGCATCCTGCTGGCGGAGACTCAGGGCGATCCGCTGCTGCGCCAGTATCAAGTGCTGATCCTCGATGAAGCGCACGAGCGCTCGCTCAACATTGATTTCCTGCTCGGCTACCTCAAGCAACTGCTGGAAAAGCGTCGCGATCTGCAACTGGTCATTTCCTCGGCCACGCTGGATGCGGGTTCGTTTGCCGCGTTTTTCGCGCGAAACGGCGTTCCCGCCCCGGTGATCGAGGCACCCGGCAGGATGTTTCCAGTCGCCGAGTTTTTTCTCCCGCCGAAAGACGACGAAGACCTTTCGCAGCATGTGGCACGTGGGGTCGAGATGCTCAATGGCATTGAGCCACACGGCGATGTGCTGGTGTTTCTGCCCGGCGAGCGGGAAATCCGCGAGTGCGCGGATGTGCTGGAAGGGCGGAATTTTCCCGGAACCGAAGTGCTGTCGTTGTTCGCGCGGCTCGGCCTGGCGGACCAACAACGCGTCTTCAACCCCGGCCATCGGCGACGCCTGATCCTCGCCACCAACGTCGCGGAAACCTCGCTGACCATCCCGCGCATCGCCTGCGTGATCGATTCCGGAATCGCCCGCGTTAATCGCTGGAGCCCGGGAAAAGGCGTGCAGCGCTTGCAAATCGAGCCCGTCAGCCAAGCCAGCGCGCGCCAAAGAAAAGGCCGCTGCGGTCGCGTGCGCGATGGCGTTTGCCTGCGACTTTACGATGAAGCGGATCTCACCGAACGCTCGGAGTTTACTGATCCAGAAATCCGCCGCAGCTCGCTAGCGGGCGTGATTTTGCGGATGAAAGCACTGGGTTTGCCGGAAATTTCCGACTTTCCTTTTCTCGATCCACCCGCGCCGAAAGCCATTTCCGAGGGCTACCGCACGCTGCGCGAGGTGGGGGCGCTGGATCGCGAGAAACAACTCACCGATTACGGTCGGCAAATCTCGCGCATGCCGGTGGACCCGCGTCTCGGGCGAATGCTGATCGAGGCGCGTGAGCAACATTGCCTCGCGGAAATGCTGCCGATCATCGCCGCGCTGGAGTCGAACGACCCGCGCGAGCGCCCCGCCGACAAGGTTCGCGAGGCAGATGCGGCGCATGCGAAGTGGAAGGATGTGGAGAGCGACTTCATCGGCATCTTGCGGCTGTGGAAGGACGTGATGCAGTTCCGGGAAAAAAATGGCCGCTGGAAACGCAACGCGCTGCGGAAATATTGCGGCTCGGCATTTCTCAATGCCCGGCGCGTGATGGAATGGGCGAATGTGGCCGATGAACTGGCGGATTTGTTAGAGCGAGAGTTCCGGGTCAATCTGCCAGACATGGGCAAAGAACCTTCTTACGCGGCGATTCACCGCTGCCTGATCGCTGGCGTGCCGCGTCAGTTCGGACTGTGGGACCGCGAGAACAAAGCCTACCGCAGCGCATCGGGCGGATTTTTTGCGGTGTTTCCTGGCTCGGGATTGTTCACCGCACCGAAACGCCACGAGTGGGTGGTGGCGATGGAGTTGGTGGAAACGACGCGTCTGTGGGCGCGGCGCATCGCGCGGATCGAGCCCGAGTGGATCGAGCAAGTCGCGCCGCATCTCTGTCGCAGCCGTTATGGCGAGGCGCATTGGGATGAAAAACAAGGTGCGGTTTACGGCAAAGAAACGGTGATGTGTGGCGGCCTGCCGATCATCGTGGGACGGCGCGTGCATTACGGTCGGGTGGATGCAAAAGCCGCGCACTCGGTGTTTCTGCGTGAGGGATTGCTTGGCGGTGGTTTGCGCAGGCGCTGTCGGTTTCTCGATGATCTGGACGCGATGCGCGAGCTGATCGGCGCGGTGGAGCAGAAACTGCGACGCCCCGGCGGCATGTGGAGTGAGGAGGCGGTGCTGCGGTTTTGCGAAGACCGGGTGCCCGACGGGATCCACACCGCTGCGGCATTTCACAAGTGGATGGCGACGCATGAGGACGCGCTCACGCTCTCGCTCGCCGACGTGCTGGACGATGATCTCGATGCACTGGAGCTCGATTTATTTCCCGACTCGCTCGTTCACCATGGCGATGAATACGCGCTTTATTATCACGCTGCGGCGGACGAGCGCGACGATGGCGTGACGCTCGGTGTGCATGTCGATCAACTGCCGAAACTCCCGGTGTGGCTGCCGAGTTGGGGCGTGGATGGGAATTTGCGCGAACGCGCGGAAATCCTGCTGCGCTCGCTGCCAAAAGACTACCGCCGCGTCTGCCAGCCGATCGCTCAGGCAGCGGACAGTTTTGCCGAGCTGTGGTGCCGTGCGCCGAAAGATACCTCGCTCTATCAAGCACTTTCCGACCACCTCAAAGACCGATCCGGCGTCTTCATCCGGGTGGATGCTTACGACCTTTCCCGGCTGCCGCCGCACTTGGTGACGAAACTTTGGATCTGCGATGACGACGGCAATGAGCTGGCGATGGGCGACGATGTGGCGGTGCTCAAGCTCCAGCTCGCGGACCGGATGCGCGTGCGATTCGAGGCTGCGGCGAATGCCGATGTCGAGCGCAGCGGCATCAGCAGTTGGGATGGCGAGTGCTTGCCGGACCGCGTCGAGACACCCGGCGGC
>JBGSLX010000314.1:0-3789 GCA_041740475.1 Akkermansiaceae bacterium
CCATTGGAGACGCCATCGCAAAAACCTCCGGCAATCGACCTTCAAGGACTTCCACGACGCCATGAACCGATTCAACCACCGCCTCGCCTTCGCCACCATCTCCGCCCGCCGCAACTGACCCCGTGCAAAAATCCGCCGTGAGCCGTGGATTCCACATGGACCCAAGTGGCGAGCGGTATGGACAGCGGTTCATTGACATATATCTCCTTTGCGTCCCAGAACGCTCAATGGGTGCGGGTGACACAGACTGGAACCACCACTTGGAATTGGTGGAGTATTCATGAATTCGATGTCTTCGCTCCATCCGGCACGCCACGTTTTACGGGGTCGTCCTCCAGTCCATGGTCCGGGACCGATGGTGCCTTCGATGGGGTCGCTTCCACTCGTTGGGACTCAAACGGGTTTCAGACACCAGGGCAGTGGATTGAAGTCGATATGCGCAGCACTAAGACATTCTCCAAGGTTGTGCTCGATTCCAGCGGATCACCCGGGGACTTCCCACAGGGATACACGGTGCAAATTTCCAATGACCGAATCACTTGGAACCAAGTCGCATCTGGCGCAGGAGTCAGCGTAACCACGAACGGAGTCTCGACCATCCCAGTCGGCCAGCGAACCGCTCGCTACATCCGGGTGACTCAGACCGGCACTTCTTCGACGGCATACAGGAGTATTCACGAGTTCAGAGTCACACCTTGAACCTCAGCGAAACTCATTTCAGAGCGTTATCATTGAATAACGTTCTGAATGAAGCGCAGATCTACATCACACACTTACAGCCCTCTGGAAGCCGAACTCACTCGCAACGTGAGAACGCCCAGAGGGTTTTCGTTTTCGTACTGTCGGTCATCCGAGTTTGCGTCCAAGGATTTCCAAATCCAAGCAACACGATGAAATGGCTGTATCCCCAACTCCGACTGGCACACCTGCCGACGATGGCCGGCATCGCGCTAATGGGTGGATTGGTCGGCGGCATTTATGGGCTGCTGCATGATCTCATCACCTACTCGATCTCGAACGAGTATTTCACCCGGATGAAGTTTGGGCAGTTTGCACGCATGGACATCGGTTTGCCGCTTCCATTTTACGCGGCGCAGATCGGATTCATCGCCGCGGGCGCTGTCGGTTTGGCGGCAGGCTGGTTCTTCGCAAGAACTACCGTTCCTCTCTGGCCCAGCGCGGTAGCGGTGAAAATTTCCGCCCGGGCGTTCTTAGTCATCCTGCTCGCTGCGATCTTCGCCGCGTGCGCCGGATACCTGATCGGCCTCAAATCCAACCTCGGTCAAATTCTCTGGGGCGAGCTCAGCGAATCTCTTGGCGTCTCTGATGAAAGAGCGTTCCATCAAGTCGCTCTCATTCACACGGCGGGCTACGTGGGCGCATTCCTCGGCTTAGTCATCGCAATCTGCAACTTGCGTCGCCAAGTATCTCGTCGATGAAAACTCGCATCGTCCAACCCGAAATCCTCGATCATTTACCGCACGATGATCCGGCGGCACGGCGCTCGCGACTTGACCTGCAACGGGTCAATTTCCTGATGGGGAACGAGCGCTGGGTTCTGCGCACGATGCGCAAGTTTCCTCACTTGGCGGACGCCGGAATCTGCGAGATCGGCGCGGGCGATGGCATCTTGACCGGGAAAATTCAGCGCCAGCATCCGAGTTGCAAGGTGACCGCATGCGACCTCGCACCGAGACCGTGCGGCCTGCAAGAGACGGTGGATTGGCGCAGCGGTGATTTATTTCAGCAAGCACCCCCACAGGGTGGCGTCCTCGTCGCCAATTTGTTTCTTCATCACTTCGAGGGCGACGCGCTTCAGCAGCTCGGGCAGATGGGCATGAACTACAAACTACTCATTTTCAGCGAACCCGAGCGCTCGGAAATCGCGGCATTTCTCGGCACCTTGCTGCATCCATTCGTCAATCACGTCACGCGGCATGACATGCAGGTAAGCATTCGCGCGGGCTTCTGCGAGGGGGAAATTGCGGACTTACTCGGGCTGGATCGGGCGGTTTGGAGCATTGATGAAACTTCGACGTGGCGCGGTGCTCGACGCGTGATAGCTTGGCGGACCTGAAACGAACGATTACGATTGCCGGCGGTGGACTCGCTGGATTGTCACTTGCCATCGCGCTGCGCTCACGCGGGGTGGATGTCCGCATGCTGGAAGCTGGCCAATATCCGCGCCACCGGGTCTGCGGGGAGTTCATTTCAGGCGTCACGGCAGACACGTTGTCAGCGCTGGGAATTTTGGATTTGTTCGACGATGCGCGACGCCAGTCATCGCTCGCTTGGCATGATCGCGGTCGTTGTTTTCTCCGCTCGAAGCTGCCGGTGCCTGCTCTTGGAATCTCGCGTTATGTGCTGGATGAACGACTGCGCGACCGCTTTTTGGCGCTTGGTGGAAACTTAGAAACGGGCGTGCGTGCGAAGCCACAACCTCAAGACGGCTTCATTTGGGCGGCAGGGAGGCGGCCTTGTCCGGGGCGCTGGATTGGCCTCAAGGCGCATGTCCGGATCTCGACTGCGGCGGACCTTGAAATGCATTCCGGCACCAATGGTTACGCGGGCATGGCGTGCGTGGAGGACGGCTGGACGAATGTTTGCGGGCTATTTTTGATCGATAAAACACTGGCCGGCAAAGGCGCCGAACTGCTGCCAGCCTACCTCGCGGCGGGTGGAAACACGCGGCTCGCAGATCTCTTGCGCACGGCGGAGTGGCGCGATGGTTCGTTTTCCAGCGTGGCGGGATTCGAGCTGGGTCAACAAGCGACAGTGCCTGATTTGATGTGCTTGGGCGATGCCGAGAGCATCATTCCGCCGTTCACTGGCAATGGCATGAGTATGGCGTTTCAAGCTGCCGAGTGCGCCATCGAGCCTGTTGTTTCATGGGCAAATGGTCGCCAAGCGTGGTCCGATACGCGACTTACTCTAAGCAAAAGCCTGCAAAATACGTTCCGCCGCCGCTTATTCGCTGCGGCACTTTTGCACCGTGCCTTATTGCACACTGGCCTGCGTTCCGCTGTGGGATCGCTCGCAGAAACTGGGCTGCTGCCATTTCGCAATTTGCTGCCACTCGTCCGTTAGTTCGTCATTTTTCTCATGTATCTCACATCCATTGCTTCCGCCGTTCCGCCACGCTCATTCAGTCAGGAGGAATGCTGGGAGGCGATGAATCACGCCTGTCTGCTTGACTCGCTGCGACCGCGCTCCGGCGATTTGATCCGGAAAATTCTCACCAACCGCGAGTCGGGAATCGACCGCCGCAACCTCGCGCTCGATGACATCCAAGAAGTCTTCACCCGCGACGCACAGGCGCTCAACGAACACTTCGAGCGCCACGCGCCGACACTCGCAAATGAAGCGCTCAGCCGCGCACTGGAAAAAGCGGGCATTACCGCGAGTGAAATCGATGCGCTGTTTCTCTGCACTTGCACCGGCTACCTGTGCCCGGGCGTGAGCAGCCACGTCGCGGAACAAGCCGGTCTGCGGTCAGACGCGTATCTCGCGGATCTCGTCGGTCTCGGTTGCGGCGCGGCCATCCCGATGTTGCGGGCTGCCCACGGATATCTCGCGGCGAACCCGCGTGCCAAAGTGGCCACGGTGGCGGTGGAAATTTGCTCGACTGCCTTCTATACCGACGACGATCCCGGCGTGCTGATCAGTTTGTGCCTCTTCGGCGATGGCGCGGCGGCGGCGATTTGGAGCGGCGAGCCAGAAGCTGGCGCTTGGCAGGCGGGGCATTTCACCACCGTTCATCGTCCGGAACACCGCGAGAAGATTCGTTTC
>JBGSLX010000315.1:0-3922 GCA_041740475.1 Akkermansiaceae bacterium
TCTCTGCCGCTTTCATCCCCTTCACCCGGCCTGAGACGATGTCGATGAGTCGACTCTCCTCGGCGTTACCCGGCACGATCAGCGGACCTGATTCACCGGATGCGAACAGGTCATCGCCTCGATCCACGCGCAAACCAGAGCGTTGTTTTTCAGGACCGTGGCAGGAAATGCAGGAGTCTTCGAAAATCGACAGCACATCACGCTGGAAGTCCACGATTGGTAGTGTTTCTACCTGAACGGGCACCACCTCCTGCGGTGCGCTCAAAGCATGCAGCGGAATTTTCATTTCCCGCACACCCGAATGGGCCGCCCACGCGAATAAGCCAGCGGCGAAAAGTAGCCCGAGTCCGGTGAAAATTCCGGATTTGAGCCGTTGGTTGGGAAGCGCCTTGAGCGTGGTGAAACGGCGGCGGATCGTCGCGAACAGCCACTCCCAGTGCAAAATCACATGGGCGACCAACACTGCCACCAGAACCAGACTGGCCCAGAAATGGATCGATCCCCACTCGTGCCGAGACATTCCCCACAGCTCGTGCGTGCGGTTGGTGGTCGGCGGCAGTGGAAATCGCAGAATGTAGCCGGTGGCGACCATGACCAGCAAACCGCACGCCGCTAACAGATCAATGACGAGATTGAGGAGACTGCGATTCATCACAGGATGGCGTTGAACAAATAACCGACGAGTAAGATGCCCGACGCCACCACGCCGAAGAAGGTGGCGATGAGTCGTGGCTAGAGGACTATTCGCAGGATGATCGCTTCGGGCAGCGAAAGGGCGATCACGGACATCATGAAGGCCAGCACCGTGCCGAGCGCTGCGCCTTTGCCAAGAAGTGCTTGTACAATCGGAATGATCCCGGCGGCATTCGAGTACATCGGCACGCCTAGCAGAACCGCCAGTGGCACCGCCCACCAAGAGTCCCGGCCCATCAACGAAGCCATGAAATTTTCAGGCACGTAACCGTGAATGCCCGCGCCGACGGCGATTCCCAGCAGCACATAAATCCAGACTCGTCCGACGATGTCCTTGATCGAATCCAGTCCCGCGCGGATGCGTTCCGGCCAATCCATTTCGCCAGCGTCAGCTTCCACACCGCCGGGAATTTGAAACACCCACTCCTCGACATGTTTTTCCATTTTCAGGCGACCCATCACCCAGCCTGCGAGCATCGCGACCATCAGCCCGGTGCCAAGATACAGGCCTGCGACCTTCCAACCGAATAGGCCGAACAACAGCACCAACGCCACCTCGTTCACCATCGGCGCGGAGATCAGAAAGGAAAACGTCACGCCCAGCGGCACACCCGTCGTGACAAACCCGATGAACAGCGGCACCGCCGAACACGAGCAAAACGGAGTGACGATCCCCAGCAGCGAGGCGAGGATGTTGCCGACGAACTCGCTTTTTCCGGCGAGGATTTTCCGCGTGCGTTCTGGCGTGAAGAAGGTCCGGATGATGCCTACGAAAAAGACGACCATTGTTAGAAGCATCAGCACCTTGGGCGTTTCGTAGATGAAAAACTCCAGCGCAGACGCCAGATGGGAGCCTTTTTCCAGCGGTAGCACTTGATACGTGAACCAAGCGGCGAAAGCGGCCAGATTCTGGTAAACCAGCCACCATGCCACCATGACAACGGCGATGGTCGCCAAGTTGCGGACGGAGCCGGATCGCGGAGCGGGTGAGAGCGTTTCGAGTTTTGAAGAAAGAGACATGGGAAAATCCGTTAGGGAGCCGTGTAAATCATCCAAAGGCCGCCGAATAACACCAGCACGCCACAGACCGCCTTGATCCGACCGACGGCTTTCGAACCCTCATTCCAATTGAGGAATTTCTGAACCACCTCGGTAAAGGTCCCGGCCAGCACGATCACTACACAGTGCCCGATGCCATACGCGAGTAGCAGCGCAGCGCCATACAACGGCGCGGTTTGTGCGAGTTGAAATGTGACACCTAACATAGGCGCCATGTAGGCGAAGGTGCATGGACCCAGAGCGACGCCAAAAACTAGCCCGAGAATCAGCGCGGCGAGCATTCCCTTGCGCTTCATGCCCACTGGCCCCGGTCCGGAAAATGGCAGCCCAAACACGCCTAACAAATGAATTCCGACCACAAAAAATATCACCGCGACGAAGTAGTTCCCGTATCTTCCCACATCGCCAAGCATCCGCCCCGCACTCGCGGTGAGTGCACCGATCAACGCGATGGTGATCAGAATTCCCACAGCAAACAACGTGGACGTCCAGAAAGCGCGGCGGGTGGTCACCACTCCTTGTTCGCTGATGAATCCCACGATCAGTGGGATGCTCGCCAGATGACACGGACTGAGCAAAATGCTCAGAATCCCCCAGACGAAGGCAGCACTCAGGGCCAGCAGTGGCGCTCCTTCCACCGCACGGCTCAGGTTGGTGAAAAGTTCCTCGATCATTGTCAGTTCAGCCGCCGAAATTGACGCCAAGTTCCTTCCACTTCGCGAGGATGTCTTCCTTGCCTAAAAACCCAACGTGACGGAACAGCTCCTTGCCCTCCGGATCGAAGAAGATCTGGGTCGGTATCATCTCGACGCTATATTGCTTCCAAGCGTCTTCATTCTCCCAGACATCGATAAACTCGACGTTCATCTTGCCATTATATTCTTTTTTCAAATCCTCCAAGATGGGAGCCATCAATTTGCACGGCACGCATTTGGTCGCCCCGAGGTCGAGCAGACGCGGAATTTTCTCACCGTTCGGAGATGCGACTGCTGGCGCGGTGTAAGAACTAGCTGTTACTTCACTGGAACGCTTCAGCAGCATGGTCCCAGCGGCGGCAGCGACAAGGCCAAGCACGACAAGGATTTTCACAGGAGTTTTCATGGTGGTGTTTTTATACTAACATCTTTCTGATTTCCTCAATGGAAGGGATCTTGCCACTTGTCATCACCTTGCCATCCACGACCAGCGCCGGGGTGGTCATCACGCCGAAAGTCATGATCTGGCGGATGTCGGTGATTTTCTCAATCGTGTGGGGCTCGCCAGTCGCTTTGACGGCAGCTTCTGCGGCAGCAGTGAGGTTATTGCACTTCGAGCAGCCGGTTCCGAGAATAAGGATCTGTTTCATGATTTAGCGGATTGGTTTAATGGGTAATTTGGAAAAGTTTCAAAGTAATAGACACGGCATTAGCCGCCGATGCTCGCGTGAAATTCATCGAGACAACAAAAGATATTCAGCACGCAGGGATTTTTCAGGGTGTAGAACACCTGCGTGCCGCGGCGCTCGTCCACCAGCAGCCCGACGTTGCGTAGAACTGAGAGGTGGTTGGAGACGGTGGAGATATCGAGGCCGACCAGCTTGGTCAGGTCGGCCACGCATTTTTCGCCCTTGCCCAGCGCATCCACGATCAACAGTCGGTTTGGATTGCCAAGAGCCTTGAAAACGTCGGACGCCCTGCGGAAATCGGCGGGTGACTTGGGCTTCGTGGTCTTGCAGGTAGCTTTTATGATTTGTAACTTTGCCAACTTTCCAAATTAAGCAACTTGTATTTGGTGAATTGATGCAGTCGCTCCTCAACACCTCAGTATAAGGCGATGATGCGATCATATCAGTAGATGTGTTTGAACTTTAGAGTGAGATTTTTCGGGAAAAATCCGATAAGCCATGGGATCTAGCCCCGCCGTGAATCAGGAAATGACGATAGAATTTTTTCAGAGTTTGGTTTTGCGCAGGCGCAGGGCGTTGCTGATGACCGAGACAGAACTCAAGCTCATCGCAGCACCGGCGATAATCGGGCTGAGCAGCAGGCCAAAATAGGGATATAACACGCCCGCCGCGAGTGGGATGCCGAGGGCGTTGTAGCCGAAGGCAAATATCAAATTTTGACGGATGTTCGACATCGTGGCGCGGCTTAGACGGATCGCTTGGGCGATGCCGCGTAGGTCGCCTTTG
>JBGSLX010000316.1:0-5898 GCA_041740475.1 Akkermansiaceae bacterium
AGAACACCATGGACCCCATCATCGAGGCGCTCAATAACCCATTCGTTTGGGGACTTCTTCTCGGCCTGCTCATCGCCGCATTCATCTGGAAATCCAGCTACACCGCGCGGCGACAGTTTTCTCGCGAGATCAAACGCCTCGAAGGGGAACTCAAGGATCTGCAAGGGCACCTCAACACCCAGCTCAAGATCAACGCCAGCGGCAACGAGACGCTGCAAAAGGAGCTCGATGCCATCCGCCGTCAAAATGAAAACCTGCGCGTGAACAACGCCGCGCTCCAACAAAAACCCGGCCGCGCCGAGCAAGTGCAACTCCAAGTCTATGAAATCGCCATCCGCACCATGCGCGAGCAGGCACCGGGATTCGCACCCGCATGGGAGAAGGCCCAGCGGTTCGCCGAGTCTGAGTTAGAAGCCGCCGAATCCGGCCTCAAGCGCCTAGTCCGGCGCGTGATTCCGTCACTGGGAAATGCCCATCACTCACCGGCCACGGTGATCGTTACGGAAGAAACGCCGAGCCAGCATCCTTAGTGAGTTCGCCGGTTTTCACTGACCGTTCAGCCGCTTCACCATCGCGCCATCGACGATGAATTGAGAGGTACCGAAGGGTTTGGCTTCCTCGTTTTCCAGCACTTGATACTCGAACGCCTTGATCGGCTTCACCCCCGAAACCTCTGACATCAGATAGACGCGGATGGTCATCGCCTCGTTGCCAGTGGCACCGTCCAGTTTTTTGGTGGAAAACTGCACCTCGTTCGGACCATCGACCGCACCGCCGATCACGATTTCGGACTCCTTGGCATTGGCGAAACGGTGGCGACTGATCTTGTTCACCTGCATCTGCACCTCGCGGCCGGGGCAAAACACATAGACCTTGGCGATGTATTTCGCTGGCCGCGCGGCGATCGCCGTGGGTGGCACCACGCCACTTGGCTGGGCGTCCGGCGTTTCCTTGAGGTAGCCCAGATCCCCTGCTGCGAGCTCTTTGCGCACCGCCGGCAGCGCGACCAGATTCACAAAATCGGCGCGATCATAGAGCCAACCGCTGCCGCCACGGACGAAGGACAGCACCAGCAAATTATCCGTCGGGCTGCCACCCACGCCGAAGTCGATCTTACCGAAATACGAGGCCTTGGCAGTGGGGCCGTTTTGCGTGGCTTCGAGAAACTTGAGCCCGGCGAGTGCGGGCGGCGGTGTCGGCAGATCGAATACCGTCGCCGGAAACGCCCGTTTCTCGGACAAGATTCGATTGCGGATGTCCATGCGCCGATGTTCTGCGGTGACTTTTCGCCATGTGGTCACATCGCGGCGGATGACCGATTCGCGCCACGCATTGTACGTCGATTCCAGCGCTGGCCGCAGCGTGCTTTCGGCGTGGGTGAATGCCGTCAGACAGAGAAAAATCACACAAAACATACGCAACATGGTTGAAACCATTGGACAAGACACCCGGTTTCACAACAAACAAATCGCACGCCACACGCGGAAATCCGCAGCCTTTTCACCCGCCTGATCCTAGAAAGAAAGATCGCAAACCACGGAATACACCGATTACACGGAAAACGAAGAGATTAAAAGATAAGTGAGATTCATCCATTGAGATATGGCCAACCAGTCCCCCAGCTTTCTTATTTTCCGTGTGTTCCGAGTTTTCCGTGGTTCTCATTTCTGAACCCGCCTTATGAGTAGCAGTTTGCAAAGAGTCGCCCCGATCGGCGAAGCACGGGACCGCGAGATTCTCAAAGATGCGGCGACTTACATCTACCATGAGCGCCCGCAGGGTCAGCTCCAGGTCCACATGTTTTCGCCGGAAAATCTCCTCATCGGCCCGCCGCGCACGGTGATGGTTTTCTTCCATGGCGGCTTCTGGGACTCGCCCACTCCCTCACAATTTGTGCCGCATTGCCTGCACTTTGCCAGCCGTGGCGCAGTCGCCTTCGCCGCAGAAACACGCACCGGTGCCCGCCATGGCACAGGCGCTCTCGAAGCCATCGATGACGCACGCGATCTGATCCGCTGGCTGCGCCAAAATGCCGACACCTTCAATCTGGACTCGGATCGTGTGGTGATCTGCGGCGCTGGCGGCGGCGCGCTGCTGGCCCTGCTGACTGCGATGCCAAAACCCAAAGTCATGCCGCCTGTGAATGGCTTCGACTGCCGCCCGCAGGCGCTCATCCTGTTCAGCGCACTCGTCAACACCATCGTCAAAGGTGCCGCTCACGACCGCTTTCCGAACGGCGCGAGCGCCAAGCGCATGAGCCCATCCTCGCTGGTGCGTCGCAAGCTGCCGCCGATGCTGTTTTTCCACGGCAAGTCCGACCGCATCACACCATTCGATGAAGTGCAGCGCTTCTGCCGCCGACTCCGCTTCTGGGGAAATCACTGCGAACTGGTGGACTTCGAAAAACAAGATCACAGCTTTTTTAATTTCAACGTCAGCAACCGGAACTTCGAACTCACCGTGCAAGCGGCGGACCAATTCCTCACTGAGCGCGGGTTTCTGCTGCCGGACACCGCAAGCGACCCAATACCATGAGCGATGCCCCGCAGAAATCCCCTCTCACTCTGTTCTTCTGGGTGATCTGGTTCTCGATCCTCAGCGGCCTGTTTGTTCTGCAATTCTTGCTCGGCGGTGGGCCGGAAGCCGCCGGAAACCCGAGCCTTTTGGTGGCGTTTCAGGTCGGTGCGTTGGTTCTGGCCGCAGTTTCGCTTTTCGTGCGGTTCCGCGTGATTCCACGGATTGAGAACATGGCGAAGAAGCTGCCGGTGATGATCATCGGCTTAGCCATCGCGGAGGCGATTGGCATCATCGGGATCGTCATCATTCCTGTGGAACAAGCTACCGTGCGCTTGTTTTTGCTCTCGCTCTCGATCATTTGCATCGTGCTTTCCGCGCCGGTTTACGTGCTCCATCGGAAAGGCAGCAGTCCATTTCGCGACGGCTCCGCATGAAAAAAGTCGTCATCCACACCGATGGTGCCTGCAAGGGGAATCCCGGCCCCGGTGCCTACGCGGCGGTGCTCGTATGCGGCAAGCATCGCAAGGAAATCTCCGCCGGATACCGCCTCACCACCAACAACAGGATGGAACTACGCGGCGCGATTGCCGCCTTGAAGCTGCTCACCGAGTCCTGCCACGTGGAGCTGCACTCGGATTCCAAATACCTTATCCAAGCCATCACCGAAAAGTGGCTCGCCGGTTGGCAACGCCGCGGCTGGGTCACCGCTGGCAAACAACCGGTCAAAAACCAAGACCTCTGGCAGGAACTCATGGCCGCGATGGCCCCGCATCAGATCGACTGGCGCTGGGTGAAAGGCCACGCTGGCCATCAGGAAAACGAACGCTGCGACCAACTCGCCAATCAAGCAGTGGTCGCGCGCGATTTGCAGGAGGATCACGGGTTCCAGCGGACTTAAGAGCGGATTCGTCATCAGGGACAGGGAAGAAAATAAACCGCGGATATCGCGGATGATCTCGGATGAAGATTCAAGAATCAGGCTGATTTTTTGGCCTCGCTGAGATTCGTTCAGGGCAAAATAACCGAAAGCTCTCCGAATTTCTTATCTGATCCGTGATCATCCGCGAAATCCGTGGTTGAAAACCTCTTTTTTTCTGAGCGGCTTATCCCCTAGTGTCTGCGCTATGTCGGATTTGCCCATTTTTTAATTTAGGCACGGATCCGAGGTTCAGTTTTGACCATTTTTTGCTTTAGGGACTCGTCCGAGGTTTGGTTTGGGCTCTGAGGCTGTAGAATCATCAAATTTAGCTGTAGCGACTCGCACCAATTTTTTGAAATTTACGCCTTCAGAACAATCCCGACGGGATTGCGTAACTTAGCCAAGGGTTGGCTGCAAAGCCTACCCTTGGTCCCGGGTCCCATCTGATCTTCAACCCCAATCGGGGTTGTGTCTCTGTTGAGGGTGACATCGGTTAGTCACGAATCTCCTTCAAGTGACATGAACACTCTTGCGCAACCCTTTCAGGGTTGGAGCCTCATCTTGCATATTCACCCGGGGTAGGCCTCGCGGCCAACCCCGGGCTACGATGCAAAACCCCATTCGGGGTTTTTCTACGGGAGATATTCCCACAAAATTTGATGCACGGGAGAATACAAACGACTTCCTCACTCGTCGGAGGAGTGAATCCCGTGCCCCACTTCGAATCACCGCAGATTCGCGTGATTGTTGGCTTTTCCCTGCGCGGTTCGTGCGCTATGCGTGGCACATGAAAAAACACTTCATGGGAATATGCGGCGCGGTGTTTGCGCTGCTGATCACTGCGGCCTTCGGCCAAAAGCCGGTGCCTGCGCCGCAAGCTCCGCGATTGCCGCTGGACGTGGTTTTTCGCGGCGAATCGAAGTTTCATGCGGTCGTCGCCAAGGCGGAGCGGTCGAACTGGCGAGCCCTCCCCATCGGCGAGCGCACCGTGCTCATCGCGCGGGAATTGACCGGCGTGCCTTATGAAAACTACACGCTGGAGGTCCACGACCGCATCGAGTCCCCAGTCGTCAATCTCAAGGGCATGGACTGCTGGACCTACTACGAGAACGCCCTGGCGATTGCTCGCATGCTGCGCTACAAACCCGGCCCCTACAAACCGCAGGACATGCTGCAGATGGTGGAGATCGAGCGCTACCGGAACGGCGTCTGCAACGGCAGCTATCTGAGCCGCATGCACCATCTCGAAGAAGTTTTTTACGACAACGAGCGACGCGGCTACGCCACCAACATCACTCCCCGCCTGCCGGGCGCAGTGCGTCTCCGCCGCGAAATCCAAGAAATGACGGTGCAGTGGAAAAGCTACCGTTACCTGCGCTCGAATCCCTCGCTGATCGAGCCGATGGGAAAAATCGAAGCCCAAGTTTCCAAACTTCCCGTCTATCACATCCCGAAAGCCAAGGTCCGCTCGATCGAGAGCCAGCTCCAAAACGGCGACATCTGCGCCATCACCACGAATTGGCACAGCGGCTACACCTCACACGTCGGCCTGATCATCCGCATCAAAGACCGCGCTTATTTCGCGCACGCCACCTCAGACCGAGCCAAAGGCCGCATGACCTTGATCGACAAACCGATTAGCGACTACGTCAACGGTGCCTCGAAGCATGCCGGCATCGTCATTTGCCGCCCGAAAGACGTGCCGCCCTCCGCGCTCTGGCAAAACACAGTCGCCAAGCAGTGACGATCCTTTTGCTTTGAACTCGAATGCCGATGTTTAGAACAACGAAAAACGCGAAAGTGACGAAATTTGAAAGAGTTAAGAATGCTTCCGCTCACATCTATTGGGATTCAGTAAAAAGTAACAAACCGCCTCTTTTTTCGAGGCTTTTTGACCCTTTCGTTGTCTCTACTTCTTTTTTCGGGTTGAAACGCCGCGCCTGCGTTTTGTTTTGAACGCCCGCTCGTATTTGCGACGTATCGCCCCGCCTCATGCAGATTTCGCATCCGATCATCATCGCTGGGTTGGCACTCGTTTTTTCCGGTTGTGAGTCGTGGCGATTCTCCGCACCGGTCAGTGACATCTCGATTCGCACGCCGGGAAGCTGGGTCGCCGCCTCGACTGGCTCGGAGGGAAAAATTTCCAGCGGCTGGTTGGCGGAGTTTTCCGACGCTGACCTCACACGCACCGTCAACGAGTCGCTGCAACACAATCGCGACCTCAAAGCCGCCGCCACCCGGCTGCGTGTCGCGGAGGAAAACTCGATCATCGCACGCGCGGGGATGCTGCCGACGGCCGGGCTCTCGGGCAGCGGCTCGATCACGGACTCGACCAGTGGAGACAGCCGCCAGAGCCATTCATTGAACCTCGCCGCCGCATGGGAGCCCGATCTTTGGGGCCGCTTGCGGAACCTCCGGCAAGCTGCCGAAGCCGAGGAACGCGCCGCCCTGGAAGATTACCG
>JBGSLX010000317.1:0-9662 GCA_041740475.1 Akkermansiaceae bacterium
GCTTGGCTGGTGGCGCGCATGCAGACGCCGATCAGTGCAGCGAGCAAGTTCGTGGAAACGGCGAGTCGCGAGCCTTTGGGGATGTTGTTGACGTTGCTGACGATTTCCAAGCCGCGTCCCGGGCCGACGATTTGCTCCAAGAGATCGGCGAGACTTTGGCCGGAACCCTCGATGCCGGGTGGCACGATGCCGCTGGCGATGACTGCCGCTTTGAGAAGGCCGAGGTAGTCTTTCGCGAAGTCGAAAACTTCATTCAGGCTGGAAATTTCTGCGGTGCAGCCGAGATCCACGCTGGTGAGGCGCAGCAGCGGTTGCTCGATCACGCGCAGGCTGGCTTCCACCGGCGGAGCTGGTTCCTTGTCGCGACCGTGCACCGCCAGATCGACGGAAATGTTCAGGACTTTCGCGCCTTCGGGGTAATCCATGCCGAGGAAAAAGATGTCGCTCCAGCCGCAGTGGCTGAGGTCCATGCGGACTGGCGTGCGCTCGCGCAGCACGGGAAATAGCTGGGTCGCGGGATCGCGGGTGATGAGTTCCTTGCGGATGCGCAGCGGCTGGTCATCCGGGTGACCCATGCGGAACATCCACTTGTTGCCGGGCACGCCGCGCACGCTGCGGCGCACTTGGTCGGCGAGGGTTTGGAAGGCGAGCTTTTGGTAAGCGGCGGCGAGCGCACTGCACAGCGCATCGCTCGGTCCATCGTCTTGCTGGGATTTGAGGAAAAGATCGATGGATTCCTCGAAACGGCGTTCCAGCAGATGTTCGTAACCGCCGAACGGGATGGCACCGTTTTTTTCCCCGATCAAGAGCGCGGGCAGGTGGAAGCGGTGGATGGCGTGAAGGAAAAGCAGCGCCCGCACGCGCTCGTAAAGGTTGTCGCTGCGGCGGCGGAAGTCATCGAGCTGGCGGGTCTGGTCGAGCAGATCATCGAGCCCGAGTCCCGCACAGGCGGCGTCCAGCGGGGTGTTGCGGACGGTTTCGTCCGGCGAGGTAATGAGGTCGGTGAGAGACATTGGGTCGGCCTACGCTTGGGATTGCACGAGTTGTTCGACGAGCATGGAGAGCACTTCGTCGCGGTCTTTTCCGACCAGGCCGAGGGCGATTTGGGCGGCGAGCAGGCCGTAGTGGAGATCGATGTCTAGGCGGCGGCCGAGCAATTCGTGGGCGAGGTAACGCTCGCGGCGGGCAGTCTCGGCGAGCGCGGCGGAGAGGTCGGCGCTGTTTCCATCGGCGAACTGGCGGCTGAGAATTTCCATGACCTCAGGAGTCAGCACATGCATGCCGAAGAGGCAGAGGTAATTTCCCGCGCGCAAGCCCGGCACGACCAGCTTCTGCTCGGCCTCGGTGGGGGTGGGTTTTTCGATCACGGTTTCCACTTCGTAAAGACGCTCGCTGCCCTGCACGCGGCGGCCGCCGACGGCTCCATAAAACGGCAATTTGCTTTCATGGGTGGCTTGCACGGCGGAAACGGCGCATTTGGCGGTCTCTGCGGTGGCGAGAAGCTGCGAGGTGCAGGATTCCGCAGTGCGGCTGATGTAGAGGTGATCGCCGACCATCAGCAGAAACGGCTCATCGCCCGTGAACTCCGCCGCGCAATGAACGGCGTGGCCGTAGCCGCGTGGATTGTCTTGAGGAATGAAGCGCATTTGGCGGGCGAGCGGGCCAGCGGCCTCCGCATACGCGGCCTCGTCACCTGGATAAACGACCACCGCGATGTCTGAAATCCCTGCCGATGTGATCTCACCGAGTAGGATGGAAAGTGCGGATTTGGTGACTCCATCGCGATCCACCAACGACTGGAGTGGCAGGTGGCGTTGGCTTTTTCCGGCGGCGGTGATGACGGCTTTGGTTGCTTTCACGGGCCGGAAAGTGGGGAAAACACTCATAGCTGGCAACCCTCATCATATGCAAAAATTTGAGCAAGGCGTGCGCCTAAATATCCAAAAAAACCCTCGCCAACACATCATCGCGTCACTTATAACAGATAGCTGTAATTGACCCATTCACTCGGGATGAAGTGGTCATTTTCATCCCGAGTCGTCCAATCCATTTCCAAAACAACCATGACTCATGAAAACTTCATTTCGCGCATTCCGTTCGGCCAGTTTGGTTAGCTTGTTGTTGCTGGTCATCCTCTTGATCTGGCAGGTGAACTTGCCTCCAACACCCAACGCGATGGAGACCAAAATCCCGGTTGCGCTACCACTCAAAGCTGATGCTGCGTTTGGAAAACTCTCGGCCATTTCGGAGAAACGATGGACACCTGCCGAGCAGCAACAGTGGGTGGCTTTGGCGCGTCAACGCACGTCGAGGTTAGAAGAACTCGCTTGCACGCAACCCGCCGTGGCACGGGCGCAGATGATGTCACTTACGCAATTGGCCGCGCTGCCGGAAGCGATTCGCCGCGAGTGCGAGCAACCGTGGAACGCAGTCGGCGACTTCATTCTGCACTGGGAAACGAGCGAAAGACCCGGCGGCGGGATCGACTGCAAGCATCTGCATTCGGTCGTCGTGCAGGGTGAAGAACTCGCGGCTTACGGGCCACACCTAAGGAATGCGCGGCGCACTCTCACCGGAGAATTTCTCCAAGGACACCGCATCGGAAACGTGATTTTACTCGATGACGCAGTCGTCCGCCGACTGACGAGCGACGAAGCATCCGCCGCTGAGACGTGGTTTTCCGCAGCCGCGAGCACTCTCGATCCGGTGACGGAACGTGATGCGACGGATGGTATTTCGGCGGTGGTTGGCGGCGCGATTTACCGTTTTGAGTCTGAGGAAACACTCGCCACCTTCGAGGCCACTTTGATCGAGGCCGGGAAGACCGCCCGCGCGCAGGAAATTTTGGCGATGCCGACCACTTACCAGTTTCTGGCAAGTGGCGGCACCCATGGAAACAGCGGCGGCATCACGGCTGAAACTCCGTATTTGGACGACGACATCAACGCACTTTTCATTCGCGTGGATTTTTCGGATTTCGCGGGCGAGGCGAAATCGATTTCGAAAGCGGCTCTTGAAACTGCGCTCTCGACCGTGTCCTCCCGCATCAACCAGTATTCTTATGGCGCGGCTTCATTAACCTACACGGTGAGCAACAATCTCTATCGGATGCCTGCCACTGGGGCTTCTTACGCCGTTGCAGGAAATAACAACGGTATCCGCGATGCCGCACGCGCACTGGCTGCGGCTCATTACACCTTGGCAAACTATGATGTGGTCGCTGTGTATTTTCCGAGCCTCTCCGGTGTGCCTAGCTCGCAGATCAATTACGGTGGATTGGCCTCTGTGGGAGGTGGCGATCATTGGTTGAATGGAACGAGCCACCTCGGAGTGATCCTCCACGAGTTCGGCCACAACTACGGCCTACATCACGCCAATTTCTGGAATCCTGAAGAGGATATCGGTGGCACGAGATACGATGACCCGGATTTCAGCAGCCTCGAATATGGCGATATTTTCGATGTGATGGGTAGTGGCACAAGCGACACCACGAAAGGCTATTTCAATACCTACGCGACCAGCCGCCTTGGCTGGATGCCTCAAAGTAAAGTGCTGACCCCGACAGCCAACGGCACGTTTCGGATTCATCGGTTCGATACACCTTCCGCCACGTCTCAAACCACGCTCGCCTTGCGCGTGCCGATGGGCGGCGACGTGCATTATTGGGTCAGCTTCCGCAAAGCCTTCGGCGCTCCTTCCAATCTAACCAACGCCGCATACGTCGTCGCCGAGGGTTTGGTGGAGGACACGCCCAACCTCATCGACATGACGCCGAACTCGAGCGGTAACTCGACCAACGACCGCAATGACTGTGGGTTAGCCGTCGGCGCGGTGCTCAACGACACCTCCGCCGGAGTGCGCTTCCAAACCATGACGACTGGCGGTTCCGCAGGCAGCGAGTGGATCGATGTGAATGTGCAATTCACGCCACGGGTCGAGATTGCCGAATCTGCGGTCGAAGTGGATGAAGACGCGGGGCTCGCGCGTTTGACCCTGAAACGATATTTCGGCTCTGCTGGTGCCGCATCGGTTAATTATGCCACAGCAAACGGCAGCGCGACCTCCGGTGCTGACTACCACGCGCTATCAGGCACGGTCACTTGGGCGGCGGGCGATGTTTCTGATAAAGTCATCGCCGTGCCGATCCGCCCGGACAATTTGAATGAAGGGGTGCAAACTTTCACCCTCACCTTGTCCTCGCCCGTCGGTGCCGTGATCAGCGCAGGCAAAGGAACGGCCACCGTGAGCATTCTCGATCCGGGTCGGCGTTTTGCAGGGTTCAGTCCGGGGTTTTTTAACATCACAATTGATGCCATCGTGCCTTTGGCGGACGGTAAAGTCATCATTGGTGGCGACATTTACGCGGGCATCGGCGGCGTTTCGAGCATCCGCCACATCGCTAGGCTCAATGCAGATGGCTCAGTGGACACCAGTTTTCTGACGGGCTTGGGCTTCAACGCGCCAGTCACCGACATGCTGCTCCAGCCAGACGGGAAAATCGTCGTCGCAGGCGAGTTCACATCCTACGACGGCACCGCGTGCAACCGCCTGATCCGTCTGAATCCAAACGGCACCGCAGACACCGCATTTGTAAGTGCGTATGAAGCGGGACCAAATGCGGCAGTGGACGTGCTCGCTCTGGAAACATCCGGAAAATTGCTGGTTGCCGGCGATTTCACCAGCTTCGCGGGTCAGACGGCGAAGAAGATCGTCCGCCTGCTTTCCACAGGCGCACGGGATGCGGCCTCGCCAGTGAATGTGGATGCGGCGTTGGAGGTCTCGTGGATCGATTCTGTGCTGGCACTACCCGATGGGAAAATTCTGATCGGTGGACGTCTGTCATCATACCAATACGTAGGCGGATCGGTGGACGGATATCGTTCGGGACTGGCGCGGCTGTTAGCCAATGGCAGCAGGGATGCGACGTTTGAGGTGGGAGCGGGCGCGCATTATACGGAAAGTCGTTATGCGACCGGCGATGTGGTCGTTCTCGCAACACAGCCAGACGGCAAGGTGTTAGTAGGCGGGTGGTTCACCGCGTGGAACGGCCCTGCTGCCAACTACATGGTCCGGCTGAATTCCAATGGCTCAAGGGATGGAGCTTTCACCGCGCCTGCTTTTGAATACAGCCCTCAAACCATCCTTTTCCAACCTTCTGGTGCGGTAGTGGTCGGCGGTTTCTTTGCCAGCCCCGTCCAAGCTCTGACTCGTCTGGCATCAACTGGAACGGTGGATACGACATGGAACCCCGGCGGCACTCCGGGTGGAGCCATCTATGCCTTGGCTCAAGACTCAACGGGCTCAATTTTCGTCGGAGGAAATTTCTACACCTATGCTGGCTTGGAATCGCGCCCGGTGGTGCGGGTGGCGGGCGGTGGCGGTGATTCCTACGACCGCTGGTTGAGCACTCGCTTTAGCAGCGCCCAAATCACAGGCGGACTAGCCGCTCCCGGCGCAGATGCGGATGCCGACGGTGCCATGAATCTTCTCGAAATGGCGGTTGGCACCTCACCCACCTCCGCCGCCTCGCGGCCGGTGCCTAAATTCGTGACCTCCGTTTCTTCCGGCAGCCCAAGCTACCTTGAAATCGAATTCGCCAAAGGCCCAGACGCTGCGGACCTATGGATCGGCGCACAATTTTCCACAGCCATGCAAACGTGGTCGCCCGCCTCGCCCACTCCCGGAACAAACGCCACCTACACCGTGATCGACGACAGCCCCACTCGCTTGCTTGTTAGGGATAAAACGCCGATTTCCGCCAATGCCAATCGCTTCGGTCGGATCGTTGTGAATCGCCCGCAGTGAGCTGGCGGAGAGTCGTTAGAGGCCGCTTCAGTCGGTGGCTAGACCGTGCCGATCAGATGATTGAGAGTCGCGCTCGGGCGGAGTGCGGCGTCTGCCAGAGCTTCGTCTGGGGCGAAATAGCCGCCGATTTCGATGGGCTTGCCTTGCACGGCGAGCAGCTCGGCGGTGATTTGCGCTTCGTTTTGGGTGAGCGCCTCAGCGATGGGTTGGAAGATCGTTTGCAGTTCTGAGTCGTCCGTTTGCGCGGCGAGCGCTTGGGCCCAGTAGAGCGTGAGGTAAAAATGCGAGCCGCGGTTGTCGGTGGTGCCGAGCTTGCGACCGGGTGAGCGATCATTTTCCAAGAACTTGCCAGTCGCGGCATCAAGCGCGTCGGCGAGGACTTTTGCCTTGGGCAGCTTGAAGGTTTCGGCGATGTGCTCGAACGATGGCGTGAGCGCAAAAAACTCGCCGAGCGAATCCCAGCGCAGGTAATTTTCCGCGACAAACTGCTGAACGTGCTTGGGCGCGGAACCGCCAGCACCGGTTTCAAACAAGCCGCCGCCATTCATCAGCGGCACGATGGAAAGCATTTTTGCGGAGGTGCCAACCTCCAGAATCGGGAAAAGATCGGTCAAGTAGTCGCGCAGCACGTTGCCGGTGACGGAGATGGTGTCTTGGCCCTTGACGATGCGTTCCAGCGTGAACTTGCACGCCTCGGCGGGTGGCAGGATGCGGAGATCGAGGCCGCTGGCGTCGTGATCTTTGAGGTAAAGCTCCACTTTTGCGATGATCTGGGCGTCGTGTGCGCGGGCTGGATCGAGCCAAAACACGGCGGGCGTGTTGGAGGCGCGGGCGCGGTTGACGGCGAGTTTCACCCAATCCCGGATTGGTGCGTCCTTGGTTTGGCAGGCGCGCCAGATGTCGCCTTTTTCAACTTCGTGGGTGAAGAGGATTTCATCGGCAGCGGGCGAGACACCCGCGCCACCTTTAACCACACGGACGGTGCCGGCGGCTGGGATTTCGAAGGTTTTGTTGTGCGATCCGTATTCTTCGGCGGCTTGTGCCATCAGGCCGACGTTCGGGACGGAACCCATGGTCTTGGGGTCGAGCGCGCCGTTGGCTTTGCAGAAATCGATCACCGCTTGGTAAACGCCAGCGTATGACGAGTCCGGGATGACGGCGAGCGTGTCTTGGGGTTTGCCCGCAGTGTTCCACATTCTGCCGCCTTCACGGATCATCGCTGGCATGGAGGCATCGACAATCACGTCGCTGGGAACGTGCAGATTGGTGATGCCCTTGTCGGAGTTCACCATGGCCAGCGCCGGGCCGTTTTGATAAGCCGATTGGATATCGGCCTCGATGGCTGCTTTTTGCTCGGCGGGCAGCGTCTCGATTTTCGCGACCAAATCACCGAAGCCGTTTTTGAAATCGACTGCCAATGAGTCGAGCACAGCCGCGTGCTTCTCGATCAGGTCTTTGAAGAAAACTTGGACGGCGTGGCCGAAAATGATCGGGTCCGAGACCTTCATCATCGTCGCCTTCATGTGCAGGGAAAACAACACACCTTCCGCTTTGGCGGCGGCGATTTGCTCGCTGAGAAATGTGGCGAGCGCGGCTTGGCTGATGAATGTGGCGTCGAGAATTTCACCAGCTTTCAGCGGCGTGGATGGCTTGAGCACGGTGATTGAACCATCGGCAGCGACCAACTCGATGCGGACATCGGTGGCTTCGCTCACGGTGACGGATTTTTCGTTAGAGAAAAAGTCACCCTTGCCATCCATCGAGGCGACGCGGGTTTTGGAATCTGCGGACCACGCACCCATTTTGTGCGGGTGCGCTCTGGCGTAATCTTTCACCGCCTTGGGTGCGCGGCGATCTGAGTTGCCCTCGCGCAGGACTGGATTCACGGCAGAGCCGAGGACTTTGGCGTAGCGGGCGCGGGTTTCGTTTTCGGCATCGGTGGCCGGGTTTTCAGGGAAATCTGGGATCGCGTGGCCCTTGGCTTGCAGCTCTGCGATGGCCGCCTTGAGCTGCGGAATGGAGGCGGAAACATTCGGCAGCTTGATGATATTCGCCTCGGGAGTGAGTGTTAGAGCTCCCAGCTCGGCGAGGTGATCCGGCGCGCCAGTGATTTCCGGGAACTGGGAAAGAATGCGCGCGGCGAGTGAAATGTCGCGAGTTTCCACCGAGATGCCGGCGTGTTTTGAAAATGCCTGCACGATGGGCAGCAGTGAGCGGGTGGCAAGTGCAGGGGCTTCGTCGGTGATGGTGTAGATGATGGTGGGCATGGCGCGGCGTCTAATTGAACGCGGGAACCGATAAGTAACAGCCGCGAAGTTGTCGATGGTGGATTGCTACTGGGAAGCGCACAAAAAACGCCCGCTCGCGAAATGGTGCGAGCGGGCGTGAGAATGAGTGATGTTTAGCGGAGCGGCGCTCAGTATTTCACACCGCAGCCGTAGGGCTTGTTCTTCGCGTTGGAGACTACTTTGCCAGCTAGAACGGCGTCCAGCGCGTTGGCGAATAATTTGTCCGCAGTGGCGACGTCTTCGGGCTTGGTGCTGTCTTTGGAGTCAATCGCGCCGTTGTAGGCGAGCTTGCCGTCCTTGTTGATGATGAACAAATGGGGAGTCACCTTGGCATCATAGGCTTTGCCGACCTTGCCATCGGCATCGATGAGGACGTGGCTCGCTTTGTTGCCTTCTTTGGCGGCGAGCGCTGCCAGTGCTGCGGGTTCGTGGTGTCCGGGCTTGCCGGGAGCGGAAGAATTGACACTCAACCAGACGACGTCTTTGCCGGTGTAGTTGGCTTGGAGCGTCGGCATGTTGCCACTGGAGTAGTGTTTTTTGACGAATGGACAATCAAAGCGGACCCATTCGAGCACGACGACTTTGCCTTTGAAGTCTGCCAGCGAGACGGACTCGCCCTTGGCGTTTTTCGCGGTGAAATCCGGTGCAGGCTGGTTGATTTCTGCGCCATAAGCTGCGACTAGACCGATGGCTCCGACGATGCTGGAAATGAGGATGTGTTTCATTTGGATGATGGGAAGTTGAACCGAGAACCTCGCGAGAGTGCGAATGTTGTCCACCGAGAATTTCAGTAAAATGCCCTCACGGCGCGGTCCAAGTGACTTCGAGCGGTGATTCTGTGGCGGCTCCATCGATCACGAAAACCAGCTTCTGCAGCGGTTTTTTTACATATTCATCGAGCTTGGCCGTCGCGATCCAGCGGTCTCCCTGCGGTTTGAAAATCGGCACTGCGTCGGCGGCGATCACATTTGGCGTGGCGGGAAACACGCGGCTGGCTGACAAATCTGGCACCTCTCCAGAACCGTGCGTGATCGTCATGACCAGCGATTCCTGATCCTCGCGAACTTCCAGCCGGAGGCCATCGCGGGTTTGAGGAATTCGCTGATGCGCCTGCAAAATCGCCGCTTCTTCGCTGCTGGCGGTGGGTTTCCCGGCACGTAAATCGAGCTGCAATTCCGCCTCGCCGGGCACGCATCCCTGCTCACTGCACGCGAGCCATGACATCGTTGCTGACAAGCGAGTCTCGCCGACAAAGTCATCTGGCGCTGTGAGCGACACCGGAAACCACGTCATCCCCTCGTAGCCAAATCCCGCGAGCCCACTGGTGTGAAAGCGGATCGGCACTGGCCACAGCAGTCCGCTCGATTTCCAACCGGGCGGCAGTTTCCACTCCACGCTGGTGGGAATGCCGGACTCGCCCGGATTGATCCAGTAAGTGTGCCACGGCGCATCGTGCACTATGCGGATGGCAGTCTGCACTTGCTGGCCCGGCTCCACGCTGGCGGACGCGGCGAGCCACCGCGCACTCGCTTTGCCCGGCGACTCGGCGGCGGCGGCGGAAATGAACAT
>JBGSLX010000318.1:0-4079 GCA_041740475.1 Akkermansiaceae bacterium
CCATGAATCCCTTCCGCGAAGACCTTGTTTCCCGTTCTCTGGCAGAGCCTTGCACTGTGGTGATCCTCGGAGCCACGGGCGATCTCACGCATCGCAAGCTCATCCCGGCGCTCTACAATCTGGCTGTGGATGGTGAGTTGCCGACGGGTGTGAAAATCATCGGTTTTGCCCGCAGAGAGAAATCCGACACCGAATTTCGCGCCGGGCTTTCATCGGTCAATCGCAAGGTTTCACGCTCCGGCCACGACGACCAAGTGTGGGACCCGTTTATTGAAACGGTCAGCTACCACCAGTCCGAGTTCACGGATGAAGCGGGTTATCGCAGCCTCGCGGACAAGCTCGATGAGATCGATGCCGCGCGCGGAGGGAAGGGGAATCGCTTGTTTTACATCGCCTCTGCGCCCGAGTTCTTCGACCAAATTTTATCTCATCTCAAAAATGCGGGACTCAATCAGGCGGCGGAAGGATGCTGGGCGCGAGTCATCGTCGAGAAGCCATTTGGCACGGACCTCGCCACGGCGCATCATCTCAACGAAGTGGTCAATGCCACGTTCGAAGAGCGCGACACCTACCGGATCGACCACTATCTCGGGAAGGAAACTGCGCAAAATCTGATGGTGTTGCGTTTCGCCAACGCCATTTTTGAACCGCTGTGGAACAGCAAATACATTAGCCACGTGCAAATCACCTGCGCCGAAAATCTCGGCATGGAAGGCGGCCGCGGCGGTTATTATGACACCGCCGGAGCTCTGCGCGACATGGTGCAAAATCACCTGCTGCAACTGCTCAGTCTCGTCGCGATGGAGCCGCCCACGGATTTGACTGCCGATGGCGTGCGTGATGAAAAGGTCAAAGTCATCCGCTCGTTGCGCCAGTGGGACACCCCGGAAAAAGTCGCCGAGAATGTCATTCGCGCTCAATACGCGGCTGGTCACGTCGATGGCAATCCGGTGCCCGGCTACCGCGAGGAAGACCGCGTCAATCCGGAATCGAACACCGAAGCTTATGTGGCGGTGCGCCTCCTGATCGACACCTGGCGCTGGAGCGGCGTGCCTTTTTACATCCGCATGGGCAAGCGACTGCCGAAAAAATCCACCGAGATTTCTGTTCACTTCAAGGATGCGCCGTGTGTGCTTTTCAACTCCGCAGGGAGCGGCATTCCCGGCGGAAACGTGTTGGTCATTCGCATTCAGCCGGACGAAGGCATTTCCTTGCGGATGGTTTCCAAGATCCCCGGCAACAGCCTGCGTCTTGAGCCGGTGAAAATGGATTTCCACTACGCCACTAGTTTCGGAAAGGCCTCACCTGAAGCTTACGAGCGTCTGTTACTCGATGCCATCGCTGGCGATGCGACTTTGTTTGCGCGGCGTGATGAAGTGGAGGAAGCGTGGAAGTTCATCGATCACATTGAGCACGCATGGCATCTATCGGACAACCCGCCGCCGATGGCTGAATACACCGCCGGATCGTGGGGACCGAAACAAGCGGACGAGCTACTTGCCCGCGATGGCAATCAATGGCGGCGGCTTTGAAGCCTCCTGTGCGATTCATGGCGTCTGTAAAACGCCACTCCGCTAGAGCAATTTCGCGCGGAGCAGCTCGGTGACTTGTTTGGGATTCGGCTTGGTGGCGGCGGCTTTCATCACTTGGCCGGTGAGGAAATTGAGCAGTTTTTCGTTTCCGCCTTGGATCGCCGCGACCTCGGTGGGATTGTTGGCGATGGCTTGCTCGACGAGCGCATCCAGTTCACCGGCGTCCGCTTTTTTGAATCCAAGGATGTCGGCTATTTCTGCCGCTTGTTTTTCTGGCGCGAGATAAAGCGCGGCGAAGACTTCGTTGGCCTGATTGGAGGCGAGTGTGCCGTCCTCGACCAGCAGTAGCAAGGCGCGGAGTTTCTCCGGTTTGACCGGGCAGAACTCGATGCCGATGCTCTCTTCGTTCAGTTTGCCGAGCAGGTTGTTGATGATGAAATTGGCGACCTTTTTTGCGGGAATTGTGGGAGCGAGAGTGGCTTCGAAATAACTCGCGAGATGGCGGTCGGACGAGAGCACCGAGGCATCGTAGTGAGTGACGCCGAAGTCATTTTCAAAGCGTGCGGCGAGTTCGTGCGGCAGCTCGGGTACCAGCGGGCGGATTTTTTCGAGCAAGGGCGCGGTCTGGATCGGCAGCAAATCGGGGCAGGAAAAGTAGCGGTAATCGTGCGCGTCTTCCTTGGTGCGCATGAGTTGGGTTTCCGCGCGGTCGTCATCCCAGCGGCGGGTGGACTGGATTTGCAAAATGCCGCGGTCGAGATCGGCAGATTGGCGAGCGATCTCGAAGTGAATCGCGCGGCGGATCGCAGAGATGGAATTGAGATTCTTTAGTTCGACTTTCGGGCCGAGCGGGTCGGAAACGTTTTTGCGCAGCGAAATGTTCACATCGCAGCGGAGTTGGCCTTTTTCCATGTCGGCGTCTGAGACATTGCCCTGCTCAAGAATCATCTGGAGCGAGCGCAAATATGCGAAAGCTTCTTCCGCAGATTCGAGGTCGGGCTCGGAAACAATCTCCATCAGCGGAGTGCCCGCGCGATTGAAGTCGATGAGTGACGAGTTTCCAAGGTGGGTGGATTTCGCGACGTCTTCTTCGAGGTGGATGCGATTGAGGCGCACGACTTTGCCTGGCTGGGCGATGTTTTTCCGGTGGTCGGTGGGGTAGCAATGATCATACAGCGGAACACCGCCGCCGATGCAGAGTGGCAGGTCCATCTGGGTGGTCTGAAAATTTTTCGGCATGTCCGGATAGAAATAGTTCTTGCGGTCCCATTTCGAAATTTCAGGCGATGAGCAATCGACCATCAGCCCGGTGAGAAGCGTTTTTTCGATGGCCTGACGATTGAGGACGGGCAGAGCGCCGGGAAGTCCGAGGCAGACGGGGCAGGTGTGGGTATTCGGGGTGTCGCCAAATGAGGTGCGGCAGGCGCAAAACATTTTGGTGTGGGTTTTGACCTGACAGTGGACTTCGAGGCCGATGGTGACGAGATATGCCATGAGGATAGAACTAGGTGGAGAATGGAAATTTGTGAGATCAATCTTTGATGCCGAGGAACTTGCGGAGTTTGGGATCCTCCAGCGCCTTGGTGAGCCGCGGATGCCGCAGGAGAGTGCCGAATTTTCCTTGTTGGGCAAGATTTTGAAGCTGTGGGTCATCGACGATGATGGCGCGGGGAAAAGGCTTGCCCGTCGCGGGATCGATCACTGGTGGGAGATCGCGCTGCGATTGAGTGGCGATCATTTTCGCGAGCTGCAAGCGCTCTGGCTCAGCAAGCGGATCGAGAAAACGCAGCCAAGCTTCAGGAAGCACGGCGGCGACGGTGTTTTTGAGCTGTTGCACGAAAGCCTTCGATTGGTTTTCCGGGATGCCGAGCGATTTCTCCGCGTAGGAGCGAATCTCCGCCACCGAGCCTGCGTGGTGGATGATCGTCACGCATATCCCCAAAATCAGCGCGGTCGGGATTAGCGCCAGTAGCAGGCGAAATGCGAAGGAAAACAGCGAACCCGGTCGTGAAGGCTCGGAAGATTTGCTGAACGGGCTCATGACTTTTATCAACACGCGCAGCAGCAAGAAGGTGCTGACGAAGGCGGTGGCTGGCAGCCCATAACTCACAGCGGATAAAGGTTTTCCAAACCACTCGACCGATAGCGTAGGAGCGTTCTGCCAAGCGATAAAAGCCACCCAAACACTCAGCGCGAGGATGACGGTGCCGACGATCATCCGGGCGACTCCGCGCAACATCACGAAGCCCACGCAGAAGATGAAGACGAGCAGCGCTGCGGTGCCGAGGCTGACTTGTGGGAGAGATTCCGGTGACATGATGTGGGGGGAGGCAGTATGAACTCCGCGCTCCGTGCGCGGCGGGATCACTCGGCAGTGGCGGAAGGCTCGATGATTTGCAGGCGGTCCGAAAATGTTAGATTGATGCGTTCGCGTTTGAAAGCACGGGTGATTTGCTCCTGCAATGACTCAAAGCTATCGCCGTCGAGCAGGATCTCAAGCGCCTCGCGGCCTTGTTTTCCCTGATGCAGTGCGGTGAGAAATTTCTG
>JBGSLX010000319.1:0-4674 GCA_041740475.1 Akkermansiaceae bacterium
AGGTTTCCACCGCAGTCAGCCCGACGGACGTGCGGCTGAGCAAAATCGCGCCCGCAGGCAGTCTCGATCCCGCAGTGAATTGCACCGGCTCCGCCTCGCCGTGGATCCACTCCAGCGAAAAGTCCGCCGCATTTGCCGCCAATATCCCGCTCACCGGCAGCGCCTGACCCGGTCCCAGCAGAAATTTCAGCCCCGGCACGATGTCCTCACGCGCCGTCGTTTTACCGGAATCATCCGCCATTGGCACCGCCTCAGGAACCGGCTGCTGGCGGATCAATCGACGCCGATTCCGGTCCACTGCCTCGGTTTGCAAATACCGCCCACCCAGCATCAGAAAGACGAAGATCGAGACAAAATCAAAATACAACAGCCGCTCGCTGCCGACCGCCCAGCCGACAATGGATCCGCAGTAGGCGGCGATCAGTCCCAGCGCGATTGGCAGGTCGATGTGCAGCGAACCCGCCTTCACCGCCCGCCAGGCGCGTTCGATGAAATATCCACTGCCCACCAGCATCGATAGCGTGGCAGACAAAAACGCGATCAGCTTGAACAAAGCGGCAAACTCGAAATCCGCAGGCATCCCCAGATAAACCGGCAGCATGAAAGCCATCGTGTTCAGTGCAAACGCCGCGCACAGCCCGAGTCGCGTGGCCAAACGCCGCCGCTCATGATCGCCACCGCCCGACCCAGCAGGAGCCGCCACGTAGCCAAATTGGCAGAGCTCACGCAAAAATGGCTCCAGCTCACATTTTCCCGGAATCCACTCCAGATGCAGGCGACCGCTCGATGGGTTCGCCGCCGCGCGAATGCTTCCGGGATGCCGAGCAAACAACTTCTCCACCAACCACACGCAGCCGACACATGAGATTCCCTCCAATCCCAAGTCGAGGCGTGCCTCGCCGCTCTGCGATTCCGCGCGCTGTTCAGCCTGCGCCACTTTTGCCGCAAGCCATGAAAAGTCGTGCTCTTCAAATGGTCGGCTCCGCACCGGCGAAACCGCCAGCCCTTGTTTCAAATCGTAAAACCGCTCGAATCCCTGCTCAGAAATCAACTCCGCGACATATTCGCAACCCCGGCAGCAGAACCGATCATCCACAGCTTTTGCGGAAAATTCCGTTCCGCAATGCTCGCAACTTGCCATGTGGTGCGCAGCCTGAGCGTTAAGTCACTCCTAGAAAAGTTCAAAAGACTCACGTAATCAACAGGGTTTCTACACTAGCGAGTTGCCTCCGGACGAATGAAGAGATCGACCGCGGATGACACGGATCATCACGGATTGGAGGGAGTTGAATCGAAGACCTTTGCCACATTTTTAAGATCTCGAATTCCAAAATGGCTAAAGCCAACCCCATGGGAGGTCATTATTCGTGAAAATCCGCGTCATCTGCGGTCAAAATCTTTTGGTTTCCTTTGCGTAGGAACCCTGTGCTCGCCCACTCTTGATTTTTAGTGCCTTCCCGGCAATTTCCTGCTTCTCCTCCCGCGCCGCTGATCTTTCTACCCACGCCCATGTCCACCGAGTTTACCCGCAACTTCTCCATCATCGCACACATCGACCACGGCAAGACCACGCTTTCGGACCGTTTGATGGAGTTCACCAGCACCGTCAGCGAGCGCGATTCCAGCGCTCAGCTTCTCGATGCGATGGATCTGGAACGCGAAAAAGGAATCACCATCAAGTCCCACCCGGTCGCGATGAAATACACGGCGAAGAACGGGCAAACCTATAAACTCAACTTGCTCGATACTCCCGGCCACGTCGATTTCTCGTATGAAGTCGCCCGTTCGCTGGCCGCTTGCGAAGGCGCGATCCTGATGGTGGATGCCGCGCAAGGCGTGGAAGCCCAAACGGTCGCCAATCTCCACCTCGCGCTCGCGCAGAACCTGCTCATCATTCCGGTTCTCAACAAAATCGACCTGCCCGCGGCGGACGTCGAGAAATGCAAAAAACAACTCGAAGAAATCCTCGCTATTCCCGCCGAAGACGCCATCCCGGCCTCTGCCAAGAACGGCATCGGCATCGAGGACATTCTCGAAGCCATCGTCCACCGCGTGCCAGCTCCGGTGGAAAACCCCGATAAACTACTCCGCGCCACGGTTTTCGACTCCATCTATGACACGTATCGCGGCGTGGTTTCCTACGTGCGCCTGTTTTCCGGCACGGTGAAAAAGGGCCAACGCGTGAAACTTTTTGTCACTGGCAAATCTTACGAGGTTAAGGAAGTCGGTGTTTTTACCCCGAAAATGACCGCGCGTGACCAACTCGTCGCTGGAGATGTGGGCTACGTCATTGCCAACATGAAATCGGCCGACGAAGCGAAGATCGGCGATACGCTCACCGACAACACACACCCCTGCGCCGAGGCGTTGCCCGGCTACAAGGAAATCCAGCCGATGGTGTTCTCTGGCATTTATCCGGTGGAGTCGTCGGACTACGAGGCGCTCAAGATGGCGATGGGCAAGCTCCAGATCAACGACGCGGCATTCACCTACATGCCCGAGTCTTCCACCGCGCTCGGTTTCGGCTTCCGATGCGGGTTTCTCGGTCTGCTCCACATGGAAATCATCCAAGAACGCCTGCGCCGGGAGTTCAATATGGACGTCATTTCCACCTATCCATCGGTGATTTACCAAGTCTCACTCACCGATGGCTCCGAACTGATCGTGGACAACCCGACCTTTTTTCCCGAACAGCAAACCATCCAAGAAATTCGTGAGCCTGTCGTGAACGTGTACATCATGGTGCCCGGCGAATACATCGGCGATATGATGCAGCTCGTTCTCGAAAAACGCGGCGAGGTGACCAATACCGAGACCATCGATGAATTGCGCGTGATGCTTTCCTGCGTGCTGCCGCTGGCGGAGATTTTGGTCGATTTCAACGACAAGCTGAAGTCGATGACCCGCGGCTACGGCTCGATGGACTATGAACACGCTGGCTACCGCGCCGCCAAAATGGTCAAGATGGACATGCTCATTGCCGGCGATCCCGTGGAGGCCTTTTCGACCATCGTCCACCGCGATAAAGCAGAATCCTACGGACGTTTGCTCGCAGGCAAGCTCAAGGAAGTCATTCCCTCTCACCTATTCGTCGTCGCCATCCAAGCCGCTGTCGGCGGCAAAATCGTCGCCCGAGAGTCGATCTCCGCCATGCGCAAAAACGTAACTGCCAAGTGCTACGGCGGCGACATCACCCGCAAACGCAAGCTGCTCGAAAAACAAAAAGAGGGCAAAAAGAAGATGAAAATGTTCGGCAAGGTCAACATCCCCCAAGACGCCTTCATCAAAGTGCTCAAAAGCAGCGATTGACCGGGTGGCCAGACGGAGTGGCTGCCTACTGGCAGCCATCACCCGCAAAGGGCGTTTCCAAACGCCCGTATTCAGTGACTTGTGAAAAATTAGACCCGTGGTTGCGACCACACTTGCGCGTCGTAAATGGGAAACGACGACCGCGTGACAACCTACGCCATTCCTCTTCTGAAGAATATAATTGGAGTAACAATCACTATGCCAAAACCTCAAAATTCAAACTATTCAGCCACCTCAAAATTAAAAAATGGACGGCGGTGGTCTTGATGCAGGGCATTTCGGAATGGTGTCTCACCTTATCCAACTCACTGATTTTCTTCGAAATATGGTTTTTTTTGCTTGTTCTATATCGTCACAGCCATTTGTCTGTGGACACTGATTAGTTTGAAACAGCACATTTACATCCCCACAAAACAATAACGATTTACTCCAAACATGAAAAAACACATCCCCATTGTTTCAATTTTCTTCGCCCTCTCGGTGGCCTCTCATTCAGCAATCATCGTTAATTACGATTCTCCTGCAACGGGAACAGTGAACGCGTTGAGAACAGGCACCGTTACTGGAACTGGTCAAAACCAAGTCGACTTGGCATTTGATTCGACAACGGCTTTGTTCAATGGCTCCGGTCAGAACCAAAGATTCTATGGCGGCATTCACGGTCGCTACGTAAGTGGCACAGTTGCGACTGGCACGGATTTATTCGGCAGCATAACCAACCAGTTGCAATCGGGCACTCCTGGAATTTTCGCAGGAGTGGTCAAGGCAGATCCCACCGCGCAAGGTCCGAATAATGGGGTCGCTATTTCTGCTAGAGGTATGGCTGTGTGGGATTCCGCTGACTTTTTAGGTCATAGCTCTGGAAACACCTACACTTTCGACAACACTTCCAGTATGACGGTTAATATCTCAACGTTTCTCAATTCTCCTGGATCGAACACGGGTTTGTTTTTTGTAATTCGTAATGCCAATTCCTATTTTCGTTCGGCAGAAGAATACAATCTCGGGGCTATCGGAACTGGTCAGACATTCAATGGCTCGGCTCTCACTTGGTTGGCACTGGATCCGACATTGTTGGCGGATTTCGCTGGCACAACTGGTGGTGGTAGTGCGCAGACTTTTTCGGATGTCACCGGTGTCGGATTTATTTATCGCACCCAGAGAGCAAGTGCTCCTTCCAGCGAAATACGTATTTCTGATTTTCAAGCCAATTTGAGCGTTATCCCTGAGCCATCCTCCGCGATTCTTCTTGGCCTCAGTGCCCTCGGCTTCGTTGGCTATCGCCGCCGCAAGTGATTCGAAGCTGAATTCGCGACACAGCTAATTTTTAAAAACCGGGCACCTCATAAAGGTGTCCGGTTTTTT
>JBGSLX010000320.1:0-4944 GCA_041740475.1 Akkermansiaceae bacterium
AAGCCGGCTGTGATCGTCAAAACACTGGCCGTGGATCCTGATGCACATTGCGCGGGATTGGGCAGTTTATTGGTGGACGAGGTGCACGCAGCGGCGATGGAACATGGCTATCTTGAAGCGATCCACGCGCTGGAACATGAGACGAATACGTCGCAGAAAATCACCAGCCGCTACAGTGGGCGGGTTTTCAGGAAGTATGCATTGTTTTCCATGCGGCTATGAATCTCACCGCACTGCTAGAAGAACAGACGCGACGTCATCCTGAGCGGTTGGCATTGGTGGATTCGAGAAACGGTCGAGATCGTTCGGTGACGTTTACTGAGTTGTCGCGTAGAGTCGAGGCAGGCGCGTTCGCTCTCAACGAACTGGGTCTCCGGCGCGGGCAAACGGTGCTGGTATTTCACCCGGTCTCGATTGAGTTATATAAATTTCTGCTGGCCGCGTTTCACTCGGGCATTCGCGTGATGTTGGCGGACCCATCGGCAGGTCGCGAGTTTCTATCACTGTGTTGTCGGCGATTGATGCCAGACGCGTTTTTTGGCTCGTGGAAAGCGCAGTGTTTGCGGCTGGCGGTGCCTGCGCTGCGGCGGATCGACAAGTCGATTGTCTCCGGGCCTTGGTTTCCGGGTGCCGCGCGGTGGCGGACGGATCGCGGAAGTGCACGGCTGGAGGACGTCCCTGATGACGAATCGGCGTTGATCACCTTCACCAGCGGCAGCACCGGACTGCCCAAGGCGGCGGTGCGGACTCACGGCTTCTTGTTAGCGCAGCATCGGGAGTTGTCCGCATCGCTGGACTTTGAAGATGGCGAAGTGGATTTGATTACGCTTCCGGTTTTCGTACTGGCGAATCTCGCGTCGGGATTAACCAGCGTGCTGGCGGCGACCAATCTCGCTCGACCCAGCGAGCCCGATACGCAGTCAATTCACAGGCAATGCATGAAATGGAAGGTCACGCGCTGTACGGCATCGCCTGCGTTTTTCGAGGGTTTCTTGCGATCACCATCGCGGATGCCTGAGTTCAGCAAACTGTTCACGGGAGGCGCGCCGGTGTTTCCTGATTTGTTGCGGCGATTGCGCGAGGTCTTGCCGGACTCGGTGATCGAGTCGGTTTACGGTTCCACAGAAGCCGAGCCGATTGCGCATTTTTCTGCGGATCGCATGGATGCGAAAACCGATGCGATCACTCGGTGCGGTGGTGGTTTGTGCGCTGGCGTTCCGGTGGCGGCGATCCAATTGAGAATCATAACCGACTGTTTGGGCGAAGCGCTCGGACCGATGAGTGAAGCGGAGTTTTCTGCGATGATTCTATCTGCTGGGCAAGCAGGTGAGATCGTCGTCGCCGGTGAGCATGTTCTCGGAGGTTATTTGGATGGCATCGGCGACGCGGAAACAAAAATCCGCGTCGCCGATGGGGTGTGGCATCGCACAGGCGACGCGGGCTGGCTGGATGACGAAGGGCGACTTTGGCTGCTCGGTCGATGCGCAACGAAGTTACCATCATTTCACGCGCCAGTGGAAATTCCTGCTTCTGCCTTAAGTTATCCCTTTGCCGTGGAATGTGCCGTGCGTGAGAAATTTCCAGAAATCCGCACCGCTGCAATCGAACAACATGGCAAGCGTTTGCTGGTAGTTGCGAAACGCAGCGATGAAACGCAAAACCAAGCGATCCACGCGGCGGCTCGTGAGCTAGGAATCGAAGAACTGGCGTTCATCGATGCCATGCCCTTGGACCGCAGACACCAAGCGAAGATCGACTACCCGGCTCTGCATCGAATGATTAGAAGATAACATTTATTGATTCCGGTTGCCTGTCCTTGCACTTGGTAATAATCCATTCTCTTACAGCTTCAAAGGCTCGCCACAATAACTCATCGAAAGGTTGTTAGCATAAAATGGAGAATTGATAGATACTAGATTTTAATCGCACAATCGAGAATTTGGTGGGTAGGGCAAGTGGGTGAGTGGTGTCATATTCTGACACCCCCAATGAGCTTCATAAATGGGTGAGGACAGCGCTTTGTGACGGGAATCCTCCTGATAGCCTTGATCCGTGGTCCTCTGGCTCGCCTAACCATGAGAGAGCTAGGGACCCGACACCAAGCGATCCCGCAACCCATTTTGGGCGCCGATTGGCCCCCGACTACCCACTATATTTTTTATTAGTGCCAAGAAACTCCCAGCGCTTCGCGACGGCCAAACCAGAAAATTTACCCACTGTTTTTGCGGAAGAGGCTAAAGAAAGATAATGCATTTTGTCTGCTCGTCGTTTTGGGAAATGTGAGGCGATAGACTGCCCCGATCATGTCATCCACTGGACATCAGATGGGTGTTCGGCCTCCCACCAAGGACAAAATCGTGGCGGGATCGAGAGTCTTGGCCCGTTCTTGAATCTCAGGCAGATACTTGGTGTGAAGTTCTCGTGCATGGTTTTGCAGCGGACCTAGCATTTTTTTTAAATCCGGGGCGGCAAGTTTACGACCACCTGCGTAGTAATTTTGAGCCAAGTGACCGATGGCATAGGTCGATGTGAATGACACGGCTGATCCGGTGACTTGGTCAGCGACCTTACCGATGGTTTTTCCACCGAGCTTACGCCCGAATTTACCGACCAGTTTGCGAGCAAACCCCTCGACCATCTGTGAGCCAATACCGATGCCTGCAGTTGCGAGGAAGTCTTTGATGTTTGAACGATCCAGTTCCACTCCTTGCGCCTTCCCAATCCGATACACCATTTTCATCTGCAAGGGAATGATGACAGCCGTTGCCAAGGTCTCAGGCAGCATTTCGAGAGCTCCGATTAGGATCGAGTACTTGAGAATCATGCTGCCACTGTCGATGGCTGCCGTTTCCGAGTGCGCCAACTCAAGTGGCGCAAGAGCGGTAGAATCCACTTCTTTGTCCACAACACTCGACTCACTTTCCGAGGGACCCAAACGAGATCGAAGGTCGATGAGAAACGCCGCCTCTTCCTCAGAAATGGAGCCGCTAGCATCGCAAATTGCTCGTGCCATTTCGTAGGCAAGGAGTCGGTCTTGCTGAGTGCCAAGACTTTCGCATGCCTCTACGAGTGATAGTTTTCCCATTAAGATCCGTCGGGAAATGGCAGCGAGGTTGTCAGCGTCCATCTCATCTGCGTAACGAGCGATCTCATTGCGCTCGGCTTCGGACTGTTCGCCGTTTGAGTAAGCGGCAAATAGGCAGATTGCTAAGAGTGAATCGTGGTTGGTGATAGGGTCCATTGTGGCAGAATTTGTGGTGGTCATGCGGTTTTTTCAATTTCTTTATTAGGGATGAGGATGGACATCACCGACGCGACCACAAGTGTGCCGAGGACGATGACGAGGGAGACAAACGGATCGATTTTGATGCTCTTGAGTTCACTGCTACTGAGACCTAAATCGAATAAATATGGTGGTGCGGCGAGCAACAGCAGCTTCACGCCGACGAAGGCGAGAATCAGGATTAGTGCAGGCTTGAGGAATCGGAATTTCGCGATGAGTGCTGCTAGACAGAAGTAAAGAGCGCGGAGTCCGAGAATGGCGAAGATATTACTCGTAAACACGATAAAGGGATCAGGTGTGATCGCGAAGATCGCGGGAATCGAATCCACCGCAAATACAAGGTCGGTAATCTCTACCATGATCAGCGCGAGAAACAGCGGTGTGATGGCCCGGCGAGCTGATAGGGTGCTCGGATCGGCAGGTGCATAGGTGTCTTTGCCTGTTATCGAATCCTTGATGTAAGTCGGTGCGACTGTGCGGCGGGTGAAAAATTTCTGCCCGTCATAGAAATCCACGGTGCGGAAAAAACGCTTCGCAATTTTCACAACGGGGTTATTGCCCGGGTCGCTGTGACTATCGATCAGCGCCATTTTCGCGGCTGTGAGGATAAGGAACAATCCGAAGACGATGAGGATCCATGTGTAACGCATGATCAGCTCCGCTCCGAGAAAGATCATGCCGCCGCGCATGATCAGCGCACCGATGATTCCCCAAAAGAGCACGCGATGCTGATATTTGGCCGGAATCGCGAAGTAACCGAAGATCATTGCGATGACGAATATGTTGTCCATCGCGAGTGACTTTTCGACGACGTAACCCGTTAGATACTGGATTGCTGCAGTGGCACCTGTGACCTCGCCTAGTACGATTGCGCCGTCCACATAGGTTGGCGTTTCCAATCCCAAGCCTAGCCAGTGATGCTGGTAAGCACCGTAGATAAACGCGGAGAAAGACACTCCGCACGCAAGCCAGATGCAGGACCAGACGATGGATTCCTTCATGCTTACCTCATGGGCGTCGCGGTGAAAAACTCCTAGGTCAAGAGCGAGGAAAACCATGACAAGCGTGATAAAGCCGACGTATGCCCACATTTTCATGCTTGCGGGATCGGCGGTGACGGCGGCGGCGAGATAGATATAATCAATCATTTGAACAAAAAATGGTGTTGTCTTAGAATGTATTGGCTTGAAAAAGCAAAATCGGGGGGCAGGAAGAATCAAAGTGGAGCCGTATCGGACATGCGGGGGAGGAAACTTGTTCCAAGTCCGATACGGCCATAGCTGGAATCTTCACGATTCCAAATTTCTAGCGCAGGATTCCTGCGGGGCGGCGCCGCGTCAGCTCGATGGCAGGTGCTTTTTCACGGCGGCGTGCGCGTTTGACTTGCCGATGCTCGATCTTGTCACCGATGCCTTGAAACGCCTTGAGGATCGCGGCGCGAAGTGTGTGGTCCGAGGAGGTGACGATCACGTCGGGCCCCGGTGTGACCAGATGGAAAGAAGCTGAGAACGGTGGACTTTCCGTGAGACTGCGTTCCAGATGGACGCGTGCCTCGTCGATTTGAAGGTCGGGTAGCAGGGACTTTAGTTCATTTTCGATCGTCTCGATGATCGACTTTGAAGGAGCATGGTTGCGGTGGCTTAGAGTCATTTTCATAGTCG
>JBGSLX010000321.1:0-2706 GCA_041740475.1 Akkermansiaceae bacterium
ACCGCCAGATTGCTCCTTCATTCCCAACAGCCACCACTGCGCTGGAGATCCCGACCAAGTCGTTTGCCTGATGACCATTTTTAGAATCCACACGCTCCCAGACAATCCCCGGAGGAAGGCTGGCCTCAGCAGAACAAGCGAAAAGCAACAGTATCGATGACAGCAGGATTCTGTGATAAAATATCATAGCTTAGGCGAGAAGACTGTGTTTCGAAGCCCTTGGGAAGGGAGAAGTAAACAAAGTAAAGAATAAGACCGCGGCGGTATTGTGGGAGCGAAAGTCATATTTCCCTCACCCCACTTCAGGATACGGCAGCGGCCGTAACCGGTAGTATTTGCCAGACCGGAAAATCCCGTGTTTCCTGCGCGCCATGTCCGACATCAAAATCACCATTCACACGAGCGCAGGCGACATCGACCTGACACTTTACGCCTCCAAAGCTCCTCTCACCTGCGCCAATTTCCTCAATCTGGCTCGGCGTGGTTATTACGACAAAATCGCATTCCACCGCGTCATCGCCAATTTCATGATCCAAGGCGGCGACCCTACTGGCACAGGCAGCGGCGGCCCTGGCTACAAATTCCCCGATGAGTTCCATTCCGAACTGCGCCACCGTTCACCCGGCGTGCTTTCGATGGCCAATGCCGGACCCGCGACCAATGGCTCGCAATTTTTCATCACCCACGGCGCGACTCCCCATCTCGATGGCAAACACTCGGTCTTCGGCCAAGTGACCAACGGCCAACACGTGGTGGATGCGATCCAAAAAGGCGACAAAATCACCTCGATCACCATCCACGACGACACCGCTGCACTGTTTGAATCGCAGAAGGATTACGTCGAGCATTGGAATTCCATCCTCGACCGCTAATCGGTAGAAGAGGCTGTGGCGGCTGTTGTTTGTCCGCCAAGCCTGCATTTTTTAGGCATGGGGTTGCAAACCGCCGCCACCTCAACGACTACGGCCATAACTGCGCCGACGATTGCCGCCGCCGCTTGATCCGCTCGAAGACTTGGCTCTGGCGGCACCAGCGCTTTTCACGCGGGAATGCATTTGCGCGAGCCCGACGTCGTGCCAGTCATGCGTCGCCCAGAGCGGGATTGGCATTTTGATGATTTTTTCAATCTCCCGCAGGAATTCGAGTTCGTCTTCCGAACAAAAGGAAACAGCGCGCCCTTCTGCACCCGCGCGCGCCGTGCGGCCGATGCGGTGGACGTAGGCTTCCGGTTCGTTGGGCAAATCGAAATTGATGACCAAGCCCACATCTTTCACGTCCACTCCACGAGCGGCGACGTCGGTGGCAACTAGCACGGGAGTGAGTCCTTTTTTGAAGCGATCCAGCGCTTTTTCCCGCTGAGCCTGCGACTTATTGCCGTGGATGGCGTCCGCCGGGAAGCCCGAGGCACACAGACTTTTCGCCAGCTTGTTGGCCCCATGTTTGGTGCGGCTGAAGACGATGGTGAGCTTTTGTTCCGTGGCGTTGGACTGGGCGCGCAGCAGTTGCTCCAAGAGCGGCCGCTTGCTCTCACGCGTGAGAAAACAGACCTGCTGGTCTATTTTTTCGGCAGTGGTCGTTTCTGGCGTGATGCTCACATGCGCCGGATCGCGCAGAATGGTGCGGGCGAGATCCACAATCGATGGCGCGAGCGTCGCGGAAAAGAACAGCGACTGACGTTTCGGCGGCAGCAGTGCGACGATGCGTTTCACATCGCGCAGAAATCCCATGTCGAGCATGCGGTCCACTTCGTCCAAAATGAAAAACTCGACCTGCGAGAGATCGACATGGCGCTGATCGATCAGATCGAGCAAGCGTCCCGGCGTGGCCACCAAGACATCCACGCCACGGCGCATCGCATTCACCTGCGGCACTTGGCCGACGCCGCCGTAGATGAGCGTCTGGCTGAAGCGCACATATTTGCCGTAAGTCGTGAAACTTTTGCCCACTTGCGCAGCGAGCTCACGCGTGGGGGCCAGCACCAGCGTGCGGCAACACTTGGAGCGGACTTGCTTCGGCTGATCATTCAGCGCCTGCAAAATGGGCAGCGCGAAGCTTGCCGTCTTGCCGGTGCCCGTTTGGGCGCAGCCGAGAAGATCGCGACCTTGCAGCAGCAGAGGAATCGCTTGAGCCTGGATGGGCGATGGAATGTGATATTCAAGTTCGCGTAAAACGCGGTGTAACGGCGCTGCCAGTGGCAACGCATCGAATGCGAGGGTAGTCATGTCTGTTCAGTGTGCTCGCACCTTCCGGGAATCGGCGGCGGGCGGTGTCGATGAGGATTTTGTCGAATGAACCTCAAACAATCTCTCATCGATGAAGACCGGACAAGGAGCGGGAAAACGATGCGCAATCCCGTTGCGATGAACACACCGCACGCGGCGCTTGCTATCTGGAATTTCCCGGAAGGCAAGGTTTTAAAGGACAAGCGCGAATCGATATGAATGCTGAGTGCCTGCGTCAGAGAATGATCACTGGAAATTCACGTCCATTCGCAGTTCAAAATTCCCGTTTGAAGTCTGGCGATGACGCTGCACTTTCCGCCGACAAAAAAGTCACTAAACCCTGAAATTTCACCGCGTTGACACAACTTCTGAAGCTCGTCATGGTGCCCCTCCAATCCTCATGATTTTTAAAAGCCTGTGTCGTCACGCCGGAATCGGTGCGAATTCTTATCTCCTCCAAAACCAATCCGCCAACATCGTGCTC
>JBGSLX010000322.1:0-15231 GCA_041740475.1 Akkermansiaceae bacterium
GTCGGCAGATAGGCGAGCAGATAGACGCCGAGCCAGCCGAAGTCATAGGGCTCGCCATTGCCTTTAGGTAGTGGGGTCCAGAATTGGTTCTTGGTGAGGGCTCTCGGGTAGATGGCTTTGAGCGAGCGGACTGGGCCATCGGTGAAGAAGACTTCGTCGGGAGCTGGCGGTGCGGCGTTTCCGAAGGCGAGTTTTAAGGTCGCGGGTGTGGATTTTCCGGTATCGATTTTGACGAGGTGATGTCCATCGGCACCTTCTGGCACGCGGATGCGCCATGAAACTTTCTGTGTCGGAATTTCTCCGGCTAAAAAATGATCGAGGCTGCCGAGCATGGAGACGTGGACTTGCTCGGCGGTTGCTTTCAGTTCCCAGGGAAATGCGGTGGTGTCCGATGCTTGTGCCCATTCTTGGCGTAGCGACACCAACGCCTGCCGGATAGGCGGGAGAGTTTTGGTTTCGGCACCGGGCGAATCGACTTCTAACGGACTCGGCACAACAAGCGTGATCGGCTGATCCCATTCGCCACGGACTTCGGCGAGGATCGACATCGTTTGCCCCGTAGTCGCGTTCCATGAAGCGGGGTCGAGCCGCTCTGGAAGCCAGAGAAAAATCAGCATCATCGGCCCGAGCACGAAGGCGAGTGAGGTCATGGATGCCTTGAGAATCCGCATCGTCACCGGAGCGGCGAGTTTTTCCATCTGCTGCTTGGTGGCGCTGTCATTCGGCAAGTCTTTACCCATTTGCCGGAGCTGCGCGGCGCGATTTCTGGCGGCGAGCAGTCGTTCGTTGTCGGTGAGATATTTCTGTAAAATCAGCGGCAGAATTCCAAAGAAGATCGCGATCACCGCCACCGTGCCCGGCATGCCAAGGCGCGGCACGAGCGGCCACAGAATCACATCGAGCAAGCCGAAAATGGGATCCTTCAACCACAGTGCCGGTAGTAGATAGAACAAGAGCAAAAACACCGCCCAAGCGCACGCAAACATCAGCCCGCGCGTTGCAGAGAGGCGCTCGCGTACTCCCACGGGCGGCGGTTGCAGATCTTTCGCGATTTCCGTGGGTTCGGTGTGCTGCGTCTCCGATTGCGCTCCGCGAAAAATCAAACCGCGCCCGGCATCGAGCGTGAGCATTTCACCATCGGTGAATCGGCGTGTCGCGTCTTCGAGCACCAGCGCAGGCAGCCCGAGTTCACGCGCTACGATTGCGCCATGCGAAAGCGCGCCGCCGCTCTCCAGCACCAGACCCGCCGCATTCACAAACAAAGGGGTCCATGAGGGATCGGTGGAAGAACAGACTAACACATAACCTTTTCCCAAATCACCCGCAGACTCTGGCGAATGCACGATGCGCGCTGGCCCGGCACATGCGCCACTGGAAATCGTGTGCGCTTCAAGGCGCGGCGCATCGTTTGAGATCTTCGGCATGCCGAGCGACTCGATGCTATCTTCATCGATCACGCGGGCGAGCGAGAAACCGCTTTCGACGCTGCGGATGAGCCGCCTTTTCGCGATGCGATCTTTCGGCACATAACCCGTGCGCAATGCGTCGAGCATCTCGGATTGTTCTAGTAAAAACACCTCGTCGCCAATGCCGAGTCGGCGGCCAATTTCCAATGCGAGAGGCCTGAGCAAGGCATAAGCCTGCATCAAGCGGCCCTTGCCATCTTCGCGAAAACGCACGTAACGCGACGCGAGTTTCACGCGCTGTTGAAATTCGTCGTTGAGCCTTTTCGATAGCTTACCGGAAATTTTTTCAAACGTCGCCTTCGCCTGCTCGCGGCGTCGGTCATGGATGGCAAGCAACGACTCACCTTCCGCCAGGCGCTTCGCCATCGCCAGTGCGTCATCCGTGCGCTCGCTCCAGCGTGGATTCGCGAGGTCGAACTCGCCCGGTCCGCGCGAACCAAACTCCGCCAGCCACTCGGCGAGGTCGTGTTTCCCCAGACCGACCTGCTGCAATAGCGCATTGCTGGCCATGGTCATGTCGGCCTGTTCGCCCACCACGAGTTCATGCAGCAGCTCTTCCGGTGATTCGTCCCACGCATGTTCTTGCAAAAATGAAAGCAGCTCAGCGCTGGCGAGTCCCTCGATCATGCTGGGCAAAAATGCCTTTGCGCCAAACTCATCGAACACTTTTGCGGTTTGTTCTGCCCAGAGAGTCGCAAGTTCGGCGTCGCTCAGAGCAGTGAGGTCACGCTGCGATTCTGCCTCGCACCAGCGCTTCAAGTTAGGAAAAAACTCCGCATCGAACTTGTGATCCAGATCCAAGGAAATTTCGCGCAGCTTGGCCGTGACCCGTGTCGCCATCGTCGCAGCGTCGGTTCGTTCACGCAGGCTTCCTTTTGCCACGCTGGGAGCTTGTTGGGCGGCATCGGGATCAGCGCGGAGTTTCGCCAGATCGTAGGCGAATGGATAGTTTTCCGAAAACATCTCGGGCATCCGCGCGCAATCCATGTAAACCCGCCCGCCGATCAATTCCAGAAATCCTTCCTCCCGTGCGGTGGCGGATGGTAGGAAGCCGATTTCTTCATGCATCTTGCCATAGCCGCCCGCGCCCGACATGAAGGGGCGGATCAGACTCCACGTCAGCGGCGTGGGATGAGTGAGTGTTTCTGATAGATTGTGTTTCACCCACGGCCCGTGTCCGGCGCTCAATTGTTTGCGCAAGACATCGCGGATTCCACTGATCAAGCCATGGCGCACGGCGGCTTCGCGCAAGGTGGTGATGGCGCGGGATTGGAGGAGATAGACTTGCCCATCCGCCACCGCCCACTCCAGATCTTGCGGGCCATCAAAATGTCGCGCGGCTTTGCGTCCGAGTTTCCACAAATTCACAATAACCTCGTGCGTGAGGCACGCCTTGCCTTGTTGGGCGGCAAGCACGTTTTCGAACTCTCGTCCACCGGGCGGAAGATAGGTCATTTTTTCCGCGACTTCATATGACAGAACTTCGCCGTCGTTTTCGCGCAGGCGAATCCGATCAGGGTTCACTGCTCCCGAGACCACGCCTTCGCCCAGCCCCCATGCGGCCTCGATGCACATCACATCGCTTGCGCCGCTTTGCGGGTCTGCGGTGAACATTACGCCAGCCGCGTCCGCCGCGACCAGCCGCTGCACCACCACCGCCATCGCCACGCTGTCGGGCGCGATGTTGTGTTCGTTTAGATAGGCGAGCAGGCGCTTGCTTTTCATGCTGCGCCAGCAACCCGCGACGGCTTCGAGCAGAGCGTCTTCGCCAGCGAGATTGAGGAACGTTTCATACTGACCCGCCATGGATGCGTCTGCCATGTCCTCGGCGGTGGCAGATGATCGCGCCGCCACGAGAGGCGAACCCATCGCGCGATAAGCGGTGCGGATTTCATCGGCTAACTCAGCGGAGACGATTCCATCAGCTCCTTTGAAAGCGCGGGTCGAGATCACAAATCCATCCGGCACTGGCAGTCCGGCGTGCATCAACTTTGCTAGATTGATCGCCTTGCCACCGACCAAGGAAATATCTCGAGCATCCGCCAGCGGGATCACCCAAGCGGTCGATATCATTTAACTCCTCCTCCCACATAACAACGAAGGCCTCCGGTCTCACTGCCCACGATCAAGCGCCCACCGACCACCAGCGGCGAGCTGATCGAGAGTCCTTGTTCACCGGGTTTCTCCTCGGAATTGATGTAGATGCGTTCCGTTTGCTCGCCGGTTTCCAAGTTGAATCGAGCGAGATAACCATTCTGGCTCACGGCGAAAACTTCCTTCTCCGTCACGGCGGGCGCAGCGAGCACCGGAGCAGAGCCGTTAACTGCAGTGGCCCAAATTTTTTCGCCAGTGGATCGACTCAACGCCATGACTTGGCCGTTTGCCACTGGACAAATCAGATGCTTGGAAGCCGCGACCGCGCCTAACACCGCATCCGGCAAGTCGGCTTTCCATATCAGCTTTCCGTCGGCAGGATGGAGAGCCATCACCACGCCAGCGGGATTCGGATCGCGGAATACGAAGTCGCCATTTCCGCCACCCGCGAAGACGGCTTCATCGGTAAAGGTGACTGCGCCTGTCACGGGATAGGGGGCGTCACTTTTCCATAACTGCTCGGCTTTTTGTCCTGCTTGCTGAGGCGTTTTCAAGGCCACCACGGCTTTGCCGTTGAAGCCACTGCCGATGTAGAGCACTCCGTCGTGATAAACCGGAGAACTTTCAGGATCGTTCACATCAAAGCGCCAGGCTTCCTTTCCATCGCTGAGACGCACCGCAAACACAAAGCCCGGATGCCCCAGTGGTAGCTTGGTTTTGACGTCCTCAATCGCACCCGCTCCGACATGGACCATGTCGCCATCAATCCATGGCGAACTCTCGATGTGCAATGGCACTTGGAAGGTCCAGTGGACTTTACCCGTCGCGGTTTCGATGCATATCAAACGACAGTTGCTATCCGGATGCAGACCCTGGCCGATCACTAGATAGCGACCGTCCGCGCTGATTGCGGGGCTGCTGAAGAAGCCTTTGAAGGGTTCGCCATCCGCGGTGTCCACCGTCCATACTTGTTCGCCGGTCGCGGCATCTAGGCAGAAAATCGCGCCGAAACTTTCGGGCGGATCAAGCGTGCATGAGGCCGCATAAATTTTGTCCCCATGGATGGCAGGACTGGCGAGTATCATCGCGTCGCGATCTTCAGTTTCCACGCCATTGTCGGTCCAACGCGGATGATAGTTCCACGCGAGTTGGAGTTTGCCTTCAATTTCTCCTCCCATTGAGCCGAGTCGCTCAGCGCCTCCACGATAGACAAATGCTTTCGCTGTGCCCGTTGATGGAACGGATGCCGCAGGTTGTACAGCGGCTGGCGTTTGATTTCCTGCGGCGATTCTTGCGAGAGCCACGCGGGTCCAGTCGATATTCATCATGCCACTGCCCGTGGCGGCATCCACCGCTGGCACCGCGCGCCTAGCAGATGATACACCCGCTTTCGGCGCTGGCCAGAACATGACCAACGCCGTCAAGACGCCCACGACCGCGAGCACGATGACGACGCGACCGGGATGCGCGGCACAGGCCCGCATCAACTCCTTGGGCTTGAACAACAACGCCGCAAACGAAGCCGCTCCCGCCAAGATGGCTGGCAACAACGCCGCGCCTGCATTCACCACAATCGGGATGACCGCTAAGTCATTCAAAATTTGCATATTACCAGTCTCCACTTTTTGAGGTTTCACCGCGATCCACATCCAGAGTCACACGCTTCTCATTGGTGAGATCGATATCGTGTTTTTTGACCAATCCATCTGCGTAGCGGACTTCCAAGACGCAGGGGCCGGGCTGGCGCACGGCAAAGGTCACCCGGTTCGGCCCCCACGAACCGCCGGAGGAATTCGAGCCCAAATCACGGCGGGCGATGATCCTCCCATCCGGCGTGCTCAGATTCAAACGCGCACCGACAAGCCCCTTGGGACCAAGCACTCGCACTTGGAGAAGGCGCGTGTTTTCCAGCACTTCGACCTCACGCTGCGGATGCTCGATGGGCTTACGCACTTCCAGAGTGTCGTTTAAAATCATGGTGATTTCACCGTGACCATTGCCGACGACTAAATCGGGCGTGCCGTCATCGTCGAGATCGCCAGCCGCCGCCGACCAGCCGCCGCGCTCGCTGGATGGGCCTTTGAAAACATGATCATAATGCTTGTGAACGGGAGCCAACATGAAGGATCCGTAGCCGCGATTGATGATGAATCGGTTGTGCCCGAACTCCGCTCGGCTGACCGTGAACATGTCCATGTGGCCGTCCAGATTCAGATCCTCGCCGATGGTAGATAAGTGATCGTTAGAGCCCTCGCTGATTTCGTTTCCCCAGCGCGTGATGTCCTCTGGCTTGCCATTTCGGTTGGCGATGACCAGCCAGCTTTCTTCCATCGGCACGACCAGATCGGGACGTTGATGGCTAATGATCGGCATGAAAGCACCTGCGCCAGTGAGACCCGTTTGGTCATCCGAGCCGGTGGTAAATTTGAACTCTATGCCATGTTCGGTGGGCTGGAATTTTCCATCCGCCTGCTGGATCAAGAGCATGCCTTTTCCCGCTGCGAGAAACAGATCGGCACGTCCGTCATCATTCCAATCACCGATGGTCACATAGCCGTTCGCTTTTGCTCCGGACGATTCTTGATCGAGTCCAGCCTGAGAGGTGGCCTCGAAAAAAGCACCGCCAGCCTCGCCGGGATTCATGAAGACGCGGATGCCGCCGCCGACCACACTGGCCACTACATCCGGATAACCGTCGCCATTGAGCTCGGCAAAGGTCGCGGTTTTTAAATCCTTGGCCAGTGAATCGGGCAGGTGATTCGTTTTTTCGAGTGTGAATTGATTGTCTGTAAATTTGCCCTGATAGATCACTGCGCCGATCAACAGGTCATTCAGTCCGTCCAGATTTACATCGGCTACTGCACAGCTTTTGCTCGCGCTTTTGATACCCATGCTCTCAGTGGCATCAATGAACACCATCGGGTCGGTTTGCAGGAAAATTCGGTCACCTTTGGTGGAACAAGCGACGATGTCTTCGGTGCCGTCGCCATTGATGTCAAAAACCGCGAGTCCCTCAACTGGCGCATCGAGTTTGGTCAACAGCTTGTCCTCCTTGAAACGAACGTAAGCTTTGCGCGGAAAATGATCGCGTCCGGCAGCGATGTCTTCGAGCAAGTCAACAAAGCGCGGTGTGGCCCCATTCCATGTGCCAGCCAATGTGTTAATCTGCTCGCCATCCATACCTACGGCACCTTGACCGGTCTTATCGATCACCCATGCACCGGGCGCTTTGATGTTACCGAGATAGAAGGAATTTGCATATAGCATGAACTCCTTGGTGGCTCGCTTGCGTCCTGCTAACACCGCAACAGGATCGCCAACTTTAAAATCGCCATCCTTGAGCGCCTGCTCCAGCACACCTGCGAGCGGGCCGGTGAATGTCATTGAAATTTCATCGGTGGCCTCTGCGGTGCCTTTGAGAGTCTTTACCACTTTGCATTTCACCGTTGCTGTCGAAGCATCGACCGCTGTGACTTGTAGAACTAACACCCGGTCATACCGACTTTGATAAAGATCATAAGGCTGGAGACCCGCGTTGATGACAGCATGAAGCGGCTGTGCGGCGAGCAGTGCTGCTGCAAGCATTCCTACTGCGCAGTGAGAAATTTTTCCTGAAAACATAAAGATAGGTTATTTGGAATCGATGACGTAGGTGGTCGTAAATGTCGGGCTGAATCCCACACCTTGTTTGTAGGCTTTTGCCATGACGCGGGTCGTTTGATCGAGTGGGATTGGCTTGGTGTATTCTGGCGAATCTTTGGTTGGCTCTGTGCCATCCAAGGTATAACGCATTTTTGCCGCAGGCACCTTGGTGCTCAGTGTGACTGTGATTGGCTTATCGAAAACCACTGCCACCGGGGTTCTGATCTCGTTGCTACCTTTACCGAGGACTTTGATTTCCGTGTTTTCGGGAGATGCGCTGATTCGGAATGGCTCTGAGGCTTCAAGGTATTCTCCCATCGAGTCCATTGCTTTTTCGGTGAGTGCAAACTCGGACTTCATATCACCACGAGCGTGGTAGTAGGAATTCGGGTCAGCCGCGAGTTTGGAGAACAGGCTGGTTTCTGAACCTGCACAGGATGGGCCATACGTGACGTTTACCCATTGCTTGCGATCGTCTGGATTGGTGAGGCCGATGCCACCTTCGGAAACGTAATCCAAAACGGTATGGTCCAGCTTCACATCACCCGCTAGCTGCATGGCAATTCCTGTTTTCCCAGAGGCTTTCTCCTTTGGATCACCGACGTGTTTGCCCTTGCCGCTGTAATAATCGGGCACCGAGGTGATCGAACTGATCACCAAGCGGGCCTTCTTCGGGTCGGACGTATAAACGCGCATCATCGAGCCGAGCGCGGCATACAACCCCGTGCGTCCCGGGACATCATTTTCCGCAAATCCGAGCAGAAGAAACGCATCACTGGTGAGTGGCCGTTCGGGTGATCCAGCTTGGATCGTGCCATTTCGATAGATATTGATGTTATAAACCGCCTTGTTGTTTTTCGAGTCAAACGAACCGACGCGTCCACCGCTTTGCAGTTCCAAAATTCCGCCGTCGTAGATTTCCAGCGAACCCTTGCCTGTGACGCCGCTCCAGCGGAAATCTCCACTCACGATCAAACGTCCGCGCTGTAACATCACTTCATCGCTGATCGCCGCGTTGCCCATAAACTCGACGGATGCCGTGCCGACTTTCGCAATCTGGAACTTGTGTGAAATCTGGCTCGCGCATTGATTCTCTACCGCGAACTTGGTCGATGGATGGATCAGCACCTGTTGGTTTTCCGGTGTTGGAAACTCTGCTCCGACTAGATGTACGTAAGTGTGCTTGTCGCCACGAATTGAAATATATAACACTCGACCTCCGGGCTGCACTTCGAGATTGCCCCAAATTTCCAGTTCGTTGCGATGCCCGCCGCCAAGACGTGCGCCACTCTCGACCATGGCGTGGCGCACCTGAGTGGTTCGCGAGCCGGTCACATCGTAGGTGGCTTCTGATTTCGGTAAAACGATGTCCGTCTCGCGATCTGGTGGCGCATCGGCAGCTTGGCCGTTTGCCAATTTCCAGTTTTCCACAGCATCGAGCTTGCCGCTTTTCCCGGGGTTTGCCCAGACCAGTTGCCTTACTTTAGGCCATTCTTGGGTTTGGTATGCAGGATTTTGTGGTGCGGCGGCTTGTAGTAAGGCAGCTCCGCCTAACAGCGCGATGATGATTAATTTCTTCATGGGTTTGATGGTTTGTTTGATGTGGCTGGAACTGTGAAACTCAGCGTGACTTTTTCTTCGTCGCTTTGATTGCGGCCGCTGAAGGTAACGCGGATTGCGGAACCCATGTCCTCCACATTGACATGTCCGTAGCATCCTTCACCAGATCGTGGCAAATAGACTCCTTGCGAATAGGGCCCGCCTTTTTGACTCATTGGGCGATCCAGCGGTCCCGCCTGTAAAACAGGTATTTTGAGTTTACCGGTAGTGGAAAAATCGGAGTTTGTGCCATCGTCTGCGGCAAGCAAGTGAGTATCGCCGCTCAACAAGCAGATGCCGGTAATCTGATTTTCTGCGATAAAGTCACATAGTTCCCGCCGCTCCGTTGCATAGGACCCCCAGTAGTCCGGTGGTGACATCGCGTCTTTCGATTCTTTAGTAATCCAAGGGACCGAGCTTACCCAAAATATCAAAGGATATTTTCCCTTGGCTGCGAGCAACTCACGCTTGAACCATGCCTTCTGTTTCTCGCCGAACATGGTTTTGCTGGTGTCGTCCTTCTGCGCGGCAGGACTGCGCTCGGAACGCAGATCGGTGAGTAGGAACTTCACTCGCCCGACCTCGAAACTTTGGTAAATCGCAGCGTCACCACCACCTTCGACCAGTGGATAGTGAGGCGTCATTTCCCGATAAACTTGTCGCGCTGCGCTGCGGGCTTTGGATTTCCCATCGCTGTTGTTACCTGCAAAGTCGTGGTCATCCCACATATAGACAAATGGCACATGACGATATAGTTCTCCCTGTGTGGTCGATGACAGAACTCGATGGTAGGCATCACGAAATAATTGGGGATCATTCACGTTGATGTCCTCATAATGAAAGTCGCCAACGTTCATATAAAATAGCGGCTTGCTGTTTTTGATGGCGGAAAACACCGGACTGGCTGAGCCCGTGTTTGCGCATGACGCGAACGCAAAATGAAACGAGGTTCCGTTTTCAGGAAATGTTTGAAACTTACCAATTTTTTCCCTGTCCGGCTTACCATCCACCTCAATGACATATTGGTAACTACTGTTTGGTTTTAGACCTGTCAGATGAAAGCTGACACTTTGCCCGCTTGATTGACTCAATGGAAATTTTTGCCACTTGTTTGGATTTTCACCTTCACCCAGTAGTAAATCAATCTTCTGGAAGTCTTTTTTCGGCACGCATTTTACGATAGCACTTTTCGACGTCACCGCGCCAGTCCACGGCCCGACTTCTATCACTGATGCTTGGGCAAGTGCACTGCTCGCAATGATGAAGACGATAAGATTTCGGTAGTTTTTCATAGGATATGTCATAGGCTTTCCGCGTCCACAAAAAGGATTAACTCTGGGGGATGGCTGCTTTCGCTAGAGCCAAACCAGACGTCGTTACTTGAATCTCCTTCGAGTGTCATGATGATGGTATAGCTTCCCGCCTTTTGAATCATTGAGGAAACGTCAAACTCGATCTCTTGATCCAACTTCACCCACCCGGTATGCTTTGCTACCAGTCGTAGTCTTTGTGGTAAGTTGCTGATGCGATGAGTTTGCTCGGACCAATTTTCATGGTTGCCGTGCCAGAGGCACAAAGTTCCAGCACCAGGGTCGATCATTTGTTTTAGCCGCAACCTCGCACCGGCGATATTCCCCAGTTCTGGAATCTCAAACTTGAGATATGATACTCGCCGCCCATCTTCTACTTTGAGATGTTGCCCACTTAGTATGCGATTGCGCTCGGTATAAACATTGGCGGTCGGCTTCAGCCGCAGACTTCCTGGTAGCAGTGTGCCAGGCAAAAGTCCCGATTGATCCAGTGCCTCAAGCATTTCGCCCCCGTTGATGCAGTATTGCCCAGCATCTACTTTTACCATGCGGTCGGTCGTTTTTTCGCGAAAGCGCACTTGCCCTTCATGCGCGCGCACCCGAGTCGCCACTGCATCCACTTCCATGCCAAACACTGTGCCCATTACTTCCACTTCGGCTTTGGGTGTTTGTATCACAAGTGGCGAAGTCCCTTCTTCTCGATGTTCAGCTTCGAGCAAAATCTTCCCCCGTATGACTTGAATCGCAACTCTCTCGGATTCGCCTGCTAGAATGAGTTCAGTGCTTCCGTTCACTGTGACTATGCCGACTCCTGATAACTTCAATGAAACCTGCGCATCGCCAGTCGTTTGAATCCGATCTCCTGAACGCAGCACTGAGTTATTAGCGAGCTTGAGAGATTTTCCATTCCTCGAAAGCTGCAGCTCATTCGCTTCGGAAACATGCATGCAATAGCCGATTTTTTCCGGAGTTTGCCATGCGACAGCAAAATATCCACCTACTACCCCAAGTAGCATCACCGCTGCCGCGATCGCTGTGATCTTGCTCCAGGGATTCGTGAGAAAAGTTCTTTTGGCGATTGTATCAAATCGCTGCTCCGGTGCTTCCATCAAAACTAAAGCTGACTCTCGCATCAGCGTGTGGATTCGCACTTCTCGCTGAAATCGCCTCTGATGCTTTGGTACCTCTTGCACGGTTTGTGCGAGCATTGCCAATCCAGCCTCATCGAGTTCGTCCTCGAAATATGCTGCTAATAACTTTTCAAAATCCTGCTGTAACATGTTCGTCGTTTAGTTGGTTTCTTGGATTTCCATGTTAATGCAGTGGCGCAACTTAAGCCGCAAACGAGCCAGCGTCGTTCTCAGAGAACCCAAAGGAAACGACGACTGCCGTGCCAATTCTTCCGCCTTACAATTCTGCCCGTAGCGCAGCATGAACAGCCGCCGCAACTTGTCTGGCAGCTTGTCTAAACAGATATGTAGTGCTGCACGCTCTGCTTGCCACACATCCTCATCTTGATCCTCAACCGCCAAACGACTCAGTGCATCGAGCCACTCTTGAGATGCTGCGGTAGGTTGTCGCGCTGCCGACCGCCAATGACGCCGCACCACATTGCGTGCCACTCCGCTCGCCCATGGAAGGAAATCTCGCGTCGCATCGAATTCAGCGCCTCGCAAAATTTCGAGTACCGTCTGCTGGAAAAGATCTTCTGCTAAATCAAAATCCCTCACCATGGAAACGATCACCGCCATGATCTTGGATCGATTCTCCGTGATGCCCAAATATGCATCGAAATTATGGCTTTCTGACATGGTTGACAGTGGATTGATTCGCCTGTTCGCGAACACACCACCTATTCGCAAAAATCCACATAACGTGCACAACGGAAACGTAAAAAATTCCACCGATGCGCCGGATTCCAGACATACCAATCGTCATGAGTCCTCGTTTCGTCTCGATCACGAGGCTAGCCGCCAAGCTGCTAGACCAGATTTTTTCCGCCCAAGCTATTTGGGGCTGATGGCCATGCGCGCCTTGCCTTCTGGGTCTTTCTCAGGATCAGGCCGCCAATAAATGTAGATTTCATTTTTGAAGATTCGCGCGTCTTTCTTGAATTTCAGCGTGAATGCAGAATTAGGCGATGCGATCAGGCTTGGGCTGCTGCCGCGAAACATTTCGAAGTCCATTCCAATTTCGCTGATGCCGACGCCACTGATTTCTGCCGACCCGAGGTCGGCTGGCTCAAGAAGCGATTGTTTCACGGTTTTCCCATTCAACAGTTTTAGTTCGAGGTTTTCGCCCTTCACCTTTTTTTCGCGGGCTTTGTCCTGCCTTTCTTGGATGGCCTTCTGCTCGTCGGTCATGGTTTTACCGCCGTCTTCATAAGATCCGTAAAACCGAGGCGTTTGCCCTACCAAGATAATTCGTTTCGCGTTCTTGTTAGGACCGGGATCCACGACACGTCCACCGATTAAAAAATTGTTGCGGTTGAGTTCGACGGTAACCTCCATCTTGGCTCCTCCTTGAACTTTGCCTGTAAATATTAGTTTCTCGATTTGATCTTCGGCTGGTTGAGCGGATTCGAGGGTTGTTAGGTCCAATTCCCTGCGCACGACCTTTCCATCAGGAGTGACTTCTTCGATTGCGGGGCGGAAAGTGAACGACCAGCCGCCTGAGGGGCTTTCACTTCCTTTGGTGGGGTTGAAGACGATTTGCCCCTCCGAGGTCACACCCAGAGTGCAGCCAGTCGTTTGCTGACCCGCAAAAAAGCCGAACCACGGTGCTTTGCTAAGCGAGGGAAGTTGCGCAGTAGCAGGCTGAACCGCGCACAGAAACAGCGACAACTGAACGATGGTGTGAAATTGGATTTTCATCGCTGCAACCAAGCCCCAACTCCGCCGTTGGACCAGCGGAAAAAGCAGCCGCTTCACTCAGGACGCTTCTTCTGCGACTTCGGCTTTTCTTCTGTGGTGCCCATCAACATCGCAATTTCCACATGATTGAGGATCGCCCATTTGCCAGGCTCCAGATCATCGAGCCATAGCCCACCCACGCGCACGCGTAGCAGTTTGGTCACTTGGTAGCCGAGAGTATCGAACATCACGCGGATCTGCCGTTTTGCACCGTGATCGAGTACGATTTTGATGCGGCGCGGGCTCAACCGTTCGATGGCCTTGGCTTTCAGCTTCCCTTCTGTGGTGTAAACGCCTTCGAGAAATTGATCGAGATGCACGTTTTCAAACGCTTGGTTCGAGGTGACCAAGTATTCCTTTTCCACCGTCTTGGATGGATGCATCAACTGCTGTGAAAGATCGCCATCGTTGGTCAGGATCAGCAAACCCTCGGAATCGCGGTCCAAACGACCCACATGGTGCAGCGAGCGCAGGGTCTCCGGCAATAACGCGTATATGGTTTCGCGACCCATCTCATCCTCACGGGTGCAGACGTAGCCGCGTGGTTTGTGAAATGCGACGACGAGTGGTTCCTTCGGGGCGACGCGCTTGCCATCGACGCGGACATGATCGCCCGGCGAAATGCGCATGCCCATATTGATGCAGGGGCTGCCATTGACCTCAACGCGGCCCGCTTGAATGAGTTCGTCGCACTTGCGGCGCGAGCCCATCGCGCAGGAGGCGAGATATTTGTTGAGGCGTGTCCCTTCCTTCATGGCTTTCAATACAAAATGCGCGAAACCCGCCGGGCTCCGCGCAGCGCTGGGATGGCTCCCAATTGAGGATTAACCCTCGTGCTTGGTTTTGGGCAGGCCGACGGGCGATCTGCCGGCTTTCCATTCGCCGCGCTCTTTGAGCAGTTTGACGCGCTCGAAACGCTTGAGAACGGAACGCTTGCCGCCGACGGTGGTACTGGACTTGAGACTGTTGTGCTTGGACATCGCGTGAGGTGGTTTGAAATTCGCGGGACGCGGAACCTAGGGACGTGCTCCGCAGCTTGCAACCCGAAAATCACGATAAAATTCTACTCATGAAATCACCCATCATCATATCAGGATATGACGATTTGTTTCTTGAATGCCTGTTTCGCGGACTCTAAATATCTGCCATGCCGCAACCGGACGCCACCCAAGAACTCACTGACTCACTCGCCGAACGCATTCTCGTGCTGGATGGCGCGATGGGCACCACGATCCGCAGTTACGGACTCAATGAGGCTCAAGCGCGAGGCGAACGTTTCGCAGACGCGCCCAAAGACTTGCTGAACAACGGCGATATTCTCTCGATCACCCAGCAGGACGTCATCGGAGACATCCACAAGCGTTTTTTTGATGCCGGCTCGGACATCTGTGAAACGAATACGTTTTCCGCCACCAGCATCGCGCAGAGCGAGTTTTTCGTCGAAGATCCGCGCGAGCACGGCGGGCGCAAAGACCCAGAGTTTTTCCAAAAAATCATCGAGAACCCATTTCTCAATGAGCTCGCTTGGGAAATGAACGTCGAGTCATCGAAACTCTGCCGCAAGTGGGCGGACAACATCGGCACCGATACCGGGCGCAAACGTTACGTGGCCGGCGCCATCGGGCCGCTCACCGTCTCGCTCACCAACTCGCCCGATCCCGAGGACAATGCTTTCCGGGTGGTGACTTTCGAACAGGTGCTTGAGGCCTACAAACATCAGATTCGCGCTCTCATTGAGGGCGGTTGCGACATTTTGATGATCGAGACAATTTTCGATTCCTTGAATGCGAAAGCTGCGGCGGTGGCGGTGCAGGAAGTGTTCGCCGAAGACAAATTGAAACTTCCGCTGATCCTTTCGGCGGCGGTCGGGCTGGGCGGCGAAACGATGATTTCCGCGCAGAAAGTGGAAGCGTTCTGGATCGCGTTCGCCCACACGCATCCACTCGCAATCGGGCTGAACTGCTCGCTTGGCCCGGATTTGATGCGCCCGCATCTCGAAGAACTTTCCAACTGTGCCGCGACTCACGTTTCCTGCTACCCGAACGCTGGCCTGCCGAACCCACTCGCCCCCACCGGATTCGATCTGGAGCCGTACCACATGCACGACTACTTGGCAGAATTCGCCGAAGCCGGGCTGCTCAACCTCGCTGGCGGCTGCTGCGGCAACACCCCCGAGCACATCGCCGCCATCGCCAAAGCCGTGGCCAA
>JBGSLX010000323.1:0-3619 GCA_041740475.1 Akkermansiaceae bacterium
GAAAAAGCGGGGCCAAAGCGAAAGCTGGCCTCGTGCGAGCGATCATGGCGGACAAAGGCTGGGAAGCCGAAGCGCGACATTGGGCGGGGAAGGTTTTCAAAGAATACCACATGTTATTATTCGCAGAAGGTGAGGACAAAACCAAAGAAGTGATCAACGAGCATGGCGAGCGAGTCACTACGGTGCTGAAAAAAGGCATCAAATCGCAACAAGTGGTATCTGAGGTCGAGCGTCTGAGTGCAGGCAAAAACGTGGCATTGGGCAAGATGCTGCGGTGGAAAGTACGTTATTTCAGCGATGGCGCGGTGATCGGGAGTCGGGAGTTCGTCGATGGCTTCTTCGAGCAATGTCGAGAACGCTTCGGGTCCAAGCGAAAGAGCGGTGCGCGAAAGATGCGGGGGAACGCAGCGGCAGCGGAAGGGGTGATATGGAGTGCCAGAGATTTGAGGCAGGGGGTTGATTGATAAGTGTCAGTGCCCGCGTCGGATGGCGCGTGGAGAACGGGCTGTGGAAGCACTGAAGGAGTGGTATTTCCACTGTCAAAATAAGGCGAAATACTGATTGAGAAAACAGAAGTGGTTTGTAGTTTCCGAGCATGATCAAACCCTCAAGCGCGCTAGCAGTCGCAGCCATTGGATCGTTCAGCGTGTTGGTGGCCCAAGAGCTGCCAAAGTCGTTGATTCTCTCTGGCGACTTCCAAAACGGCTCGTTCCAGAGTCTAACGTTCGTCAACGACGTGGTAGGATGGGATACGTTTTTTAATGCGGGATTCCGCGGCGGCTCGACGGTCATCGGCAACATTGAGGCCGGTCATGTCTGGTTTGAACACGAGGCTTTTATTCGTCCACCGGGCAGCCCGACCTCGTTCTACACGCATAACAACTCGGCGACTGATGCGCTGGATGAGCTCGATTTTCACGCCTCCACGGTGGGCCACGTGCTTGCGGGCAGCGGATATTTTGAGAACGCAGGGCAAGGGTTTTATTCAAGCGAGGGCTTGGGAATGGCACCAGAGGCGACGTTAGTCTCGGGTGCGATCGCCACGGAGTTCTCTACTTCGCCTGGCATGTTAGGATCCTTCGCGATCTCGGACGCAAGTCTCCGCTCGGCCTATGAAGACTTTTTCACCGGAAACAACCTCGGGGCTGGCGTTGCGAAACCCGACGTCATCAACAGCAGTTGGGGCTTTCCCGACCCGGCGGCAACTTCACCGGAAATACTCGCCATCGACGGACTCGCGCGTGAAAACGCGTCCGTTGCTCTGGTGGTTTCAGCGGGAAACAGCGGCACCGGCGCACCCGTTTCCGCGCCAGGCTCCGCATTTAACACCATCGCAGTGGGTTCCTTGGGCGGCGCATCGTTTCTCACACCATCCGATTTCTCCTCCTCCGGCTTGGTGGATTTTTACAATCCTGAAACTGGACAGGCCATCGTGGGCGTCCGCTCGGCGGTGGACATTGCCGCGCCGGGAGAGCGCATGGTTCTCGCCGCCTATTTGGGCGACAGCGGTGGCTACGGCGCCGCGCTGCCCGGCAGCGTGGTTGAGCCACCGCCCACCGATGAGTATTTTCTCAATCTCGATGGAACAAGCTACTCGTCACCCATCGTCGCTGGGGGGGTCGCGCTGCTGAAAGACGCGGCAAACACCGATGCCATCTTCAATCATCAGGGCAACGACGACGCCTACGACACCCGAGTGATCAATTCCGTGCTAATGGCTTCCGCGCAAAAAACCGAGGGCTGGGACAACGGGCAAGACGCCTCGAATGTGACGACTCAGGGGCTGGACCTAAAAACCGGAGCGGGCCGGATGGATCTCAACACGGCGGTGGATGTGTATTTTCTCGGCACGCGCGAGCTCGCGGCAGACGGCGGCGGAGTGGTCGCAGAAGACGGCTGGGATGCTGCGACCATCAATCTCGGCGAGAATTTCGAATACGTGCTGGCCTTGCCATTCACCGAAACGATGACCCTGAGCGTGGCGCTGAATTGGTTCTCAGTGAGTTCCTACGATGAAGTCAGTGGAGCCGGTGCGGATATCGCGTTTTCCGATCTCGATCTCGAAGTTTGGACGCTGAATGACATGGGCCAGTTCTTGGCAAAAGTCGGCGAATCGATCTCCGACTACAACAACACCGAGTTCTTGCGATTCGACTCCTTGGAAGCAGGCAGCTACGGCTTCAAGGTAGTGCATGACGAAGTGATCTTTGATCTAACGGACACTGTGACGAGCGAGTATTTCGGACTTGCGTGGAACGCATCGCCGATTCCAGAACCGACGACTTGGTTGATGACCGCCGGGGCCAGCTTGCTGTTGCTGCGCCGCAAACGAGCTTGAGAAGCGAGCGGCTGCACATTTTGACGGTTTGCAACTGCGCAACCGCAGCTATCTTCGCCCCACATGTGGGAAAACATTCAGGGCAGCGAGTTCTTGGGCTACGCGGGGGTGAGCGTGGCTTGGGCGATCACCATCGGCCTGATGATTGTCGGCATGGTGGGCTGCGTGATGCCGGTATTACCCGGACACCTCATTCTCTTGATTGCAGCGATGGGTCACCGGCTGATGCTCGGCGAGGGCTCGGGTTTGCAGTGGTGGTCGTTCGTGATTCTCGGCGTGTTGATGGCCATTTCGCAGGCGCTTGAAATGTTCAGCGGAGCTGCTGGCAGCAAGTGGTTTGGCGGCAGCCGCTGGGGTGCGCTGGGTGCGATATTCGGAGCGATCGGCGGGTTATTTTTCATGCCCTTCGGTATTTTGGTTGGGCCGCTGGTCGGGTGCTTCGCAATGGAAATCGCAGTCGCGAAAATGGAAGCTCGCCCAGCGATGGTGTCCGGCGTGGGTTCGGTGGTCGGCACGGTCACCGGCATGGCGATCAAGCTCGGCTTCGGCTTATTGATGGTGCTGTGGTTTCTCGCCGATGTCTTCTGGATCGGATGACGAGTTTCCTGCAATCAGACATTTCTCGCGGATTGCTCCAATAACTCGGCGGTGCGGGACATCAGCTCTTCCAGCGGCAGTCCGGTGGCGGCGAGCTCATGCACTGCGTCAAAAACGCCGCTTTCGCGTACTGCGGCATCTGCGCGACCACAAAATGCGATGACCTGTTTGTCATGCTGCCGTGCCAGTCGCGCGAGTGCGACCGGGCCTTTGCCGCCCAGACTCTGCGCATCCAAAGATCCTTCTCCCGTGATCACCCAGTCCGCAGCAGCCATGCACTGGTGCAAACCTGTCAGCGAGGCGAGCAGATCGAAGCCAGAAACCAATTCTGCGGCGGCGAAATGGACCAAGCCAAATCCGAGTCCACCCGCCGCTCCCGCGCCTGACTGCTCGGCTGAGGCCTTGCCCGCGCTCACTTCCACCAAGCGTTCGAGGTATTTTTCTAGCAGCGGCAAACTGTGAGCGTCCGCTCCTTTTTGCGGGCCAAAGACGCGTGTGGCTCCGTTCGGGCCAAGCAAGGGATTTTCGACATCGCACGCCACGGTGACCGATGGCAGCGCCATCATCTGGGAAACATCCACTTGCGTGAGTCGGTCGAGCAAATCCAGCGGAGTCGCGTTGAGACGTGCGCCGTCGGCATCGAGGAAACGCACGCCCAGCGCGGCGGCCATGCCAGCGCCGCCA
>JBGSLX010000324.1:0-4951 GCA_041740475.1 Akkermansiaceae bacterium
GTCGAATGCCTGTATAAGTAGCAAGTCGCTCAGTCCAGCGGTAACCTATCGAATTATCCGTACTCCAAAACAGATACTCGCCATTAGACCGGGTGGATGCCGTCCCAAAGGAATAGTCAGGCTCCATTTCATAACCTATAAAGTTCTGACTGGAATATCGCAAGCGCTCGCTAAATCTGTGAGTCACATTCAATGCTGCACGTGACTGGCTGTTGAAATCATCTGTGCCCGCAGGAGCGTCGATGTAGTAGATTGTGCCCAGACGACCAAATATGTCCCAAGTGGTTTGAGGAGTGATATGAACAAGGGACGCACCAACGTACGGATTAATTGCGAAAGAATCTTCTTCGATGCCAAATCCAGGATTGACATTATCATCATAGATTAGACTAGCACCAACCAACCACTTGAGTGGCATTGGCTCGTCAGAATCTGTGCCCATAAAGTAGAGGCTCTGTGCAGATGCTGAACAAATTGTAAGGAGACCAATAAGCGTGTAAGGAATTTTGCGTTTCATGAGTGGAATAATCTGAGGAGGATAGAGAAATTAAGGAAGACCATTAACGATCACCCGCGAAGTAATCAAATACTACAGAGTCGGGATACCGGGATTTACTTGAGAAACCTTCGGCGAGTTGATGATCACTGGGGGGAGAATTGGAAACAATGGACGAACGGGACCGCGGCCCGGAAAATCGAGTGGATTCGGCAATGCAGCGACCTCTCCTTCTGGAGTTCCCGCGGCTGCTGCAGCTTGTTCACCTTTCGCGCTGTATGCTGCTTCGCCGCTGCTCGGGTCATACTTTGCCAGCACAGTTTGTACTGCAACCACAGCATCTGGTGCCGCTGCAATAGCGCACTGGGATATAACGCGCATGTTTTCGGGGGAAGTTGTAATCGCCGCATCGACGATGGCCGCTACGGTTGCTACATTTGCATCGGTGATTTCGATGGCGGCTTTCACGATCTCGCAGGCACAGTTTGGAGCCGCAGCAACTTGGGACGTTACGATTTCCAAGACTTTGGATTGATCAGACGAAACGAGACTTTTCACAGAGTTGGTGAGCTTGAAGCAATCCACGTTTGAAGATGCTGTGGAAATACCGACAAGGGCACTGTAGGAAACTAGGAATATGATTTTTTTCATGATATTTGGAAATTATGGTCCTCGATCAATGGAGCGGGCAGCGGGAATCGAACCCGCATGGCTAGCTTGGAAGGCTAGGGCTTTACCACTAAGCTATGCCCGCGCTCTCAAGGCCACTTAAACCGACTGAACCGGACTCCAGCAAGTTTTTTTTCTCTGATAGATGGGATTGTTTAAGAACCCTAAATATTTCGACGCGATTTTGCGCCGATCATCCCTCAGTCCAGCGAGGCTCCTCTCGATGGTTGGAATTATAAATCGAGCTGCATTTTACTCCGGTAAATGCACAAACAGACGCCCAAAAAGCGCTCACTTCCAAAACATTAAAGACCACTGGGATGATCAATAAATGCCCATGGCAGCCCAAACTCATTCCCCAAATCTCGCACAAGTGACTGAACACCAGACGTTTCCGTAGCGTAGTGCCCCGCAAGTAGTAGGTTAACCCCTAGTTCAATCGCCAGCGTGTGACTCCAATGAGGGCCCTCGCCACTGATGAAAGTATCCACGCCCGCAGCAGCCGCTTTTGCGACTTCACTGCCAGCGCCTCCAGTCACTAAACCAATTCGGGAAATTTCTTCTGGTCCGCCGGGACAAATATGTACCTTACCGCCAACCGCAAGGCCGAGCTTCTGGACAAGTTCCCCACAAGTGCCATGCCAAGCACCACGTAGCCCGAGATGAATCCCCTTCCACTCGATAAATGGCTCGGGATTCGACATGCCGATGGCATTCGAGAGTAAAATATTATTGCCCCACACCGGATGAACATCGAGAGGCAAGTGCGCGGAATATATTGCGAGGCCGGAATCCATCGCAATTTTGATTTTTCGATAGAACGGCCCAGTAAGCGGCTGCGTCCCTTGCCAGAACATGCCGTGGTGCACGATTAATATACCAGGACCTCCCTCTGCTGCGGTCTTAATTGTCGCCAGCGAAGCATCTACCGCTGCAACGATGCGGTGAACTTCTCCATGATTTGCCAATTGCAAACCATTCACAGCGCCAGGATAGTCAGGAATTTCCGCGATGCGCAGTTCTCGGTCGAGGAAACAAACCAAGTCGCTCAATGGAGTCATGTGAAGATCATACAGACGCAGTCATTAGATCGGAAGCGCTTAGTTATTTCATAATTACAGAAGCATCTCATGTCATTCGTCCGCCAAAATACGAATGCCCTCTTAAAGTTGAAGTCGGTTACCAAGGCGGTTTCGCACTTCTGAAAGTGTGAAAACAAGTCAATCCAAGGCTTTTGCTCGCACATGACGCCGGAAACGTGTAGCAGTCACTCTATGCAACCGCGCCGCCAATTCATTGCTGGACTTTCCGCTGCAGTTACTGCTGGAGCATTTTGGCCTGAAAGCCTGCTGGCTGAGTCCACTGCGATGTCAGCAGACAAACACGGACCCGTTCTACCATCCCGTTTGTTGGGAAACACCGGCGAGAAAATTACGATGCTGGGACTTGGCGGCCAGCATTTCCGCAGACTCGAGGGTGACGATCCTGCCAAAGCCATTGAGATGTCGATTGCTGGGGGCATCCGTTTTTTCGACACCGCTAATTTTTACGGAGAAAAAAGTCTCTCCGAGCGTCTTTTTGGCGAACTTCTCACTCCGAAGTATCGCAGCGAGATCTACCTGATGACCAAATCTGCCGCAGATGATCCCAAAACTGCGAGTGCACACCTCGCCAACTCACTGCGGAACATGAAGACCGACGTCATCGATCTCTGGCAAATCCATGCCATCGACACCATCGAAGACGTGGACCAACGCTGGGACAGCGGTACCGTCGATGTGTTCTTGAAGGCACGCGAGGATGGAAAAGTCCGCCACTTGGGCTTCAGCGGACACAAGCATCCAGAAGTGCAGCTCCACATGATCAAGCGGCTTACCGAGCGCGGCATCCAGTTTCAAGCAGCACAATTTCCCGTAAACGTCTGCGATCCAGCCTACGCATCATTTATCCGCGAAGTTCTGCCAGTCTGTTTAAAAAGCGGAATCGGAGTCCTCGCGATGAAGACGATGTGCGGCGGTCGGATGTTTGGTGGTGTGGGAGAGGGCTGGGGACCACGGGGAAAAACTGCGGTCGGCCCACTTGTGCCCGGCGCTCTCTCCTTCCGCGACGCGACGGACTACGTCTGGTCGCTACCGATCGCCAGCCGCATCGCTGGATTCGACGACCTTTCCCAGCTCCAGCAAAACATTGATGCGGCGAAGGCTGCGGGCGTACTTTCTCCAAAAAAGCTCAACCACATACTCGAAACTGCCGCGCTCCAAGCCGGCCCGGAACGCGAATACTACAAACGCAATACTCTCGCTAAGAACAACCCGAAGGAGACCGGTTTCTGATTTCCTGCCGCCTACGAGGCGCCCATTTCAGAGATCTCGAAACATCGATTCCGCATTGGAGCGCGTCAAAGCGGCGAAGTCGGCAGCCTCCATGCCGAGAACTTTGGCCAGCGAACGGCCAATCGCAGGAAGATTCGCCGGGTGATTGCGTTGATCGGACATAGGATGGCTGATTAGTCCATCAGGCGGCAGCATGTCTGGCGCGTCCGACTCCAAACGTATGTGCTCGCGTGGGAGACGGCGGAAAACCTCCAACACTTCGGCTTTTCGCGGATGCATGAAATATCCGGAAAAAGAGAAATACGCACCCAACGGCAGAAGTCGGCGGGCCGTCTCAATCGACCCTCCGAATGAATGCATCAGGAAACGTGGTGGTGGCGGATACTCGGCAAAGGCTTCAAACAATACGCCCCACGCTTTCAAACAATGGATCGTCATCGGCCTGCGCATTTCGCGAGCCAGTCGCATATGCGCCATGAAAATGGGCAGTTGCACCTGAATCGGCGGCGATGAGACCCAGCGGTCGATCCCACATTCGCCAACGGTGGCGCGAGGATGCTTTTCCAAGAGTTGCGCTAGCCGTTGCTGCCAACCGTTTGTCGCCGTCTGAGATTTCCATGGATGAATGCCAAACGCGGGAGTAATCAGCTCTGGATACGCAAGCGCCAGAGACTCGACCGCCGACCAATCGGCCTCTGAAGTCGCGTTTACCACGCAATGAGCGACTCCGGCGGCACGCATCGCATTGATCATCGGAGCTGGCTCCCCGAGGCGCGCGTCTTGCAGATGATTGTGGCTGTCGGTCCAGAGTTCCATGGATGAAGCCCTCAGCGCAGTCCGCGTGGACCCGCATTTTTCGGCGAATCAAACGTCACATCGGTGATGGAAACGCGCCGCCCGTTGGCTGGATCGTGGGTGGAAACTTGCATCTTGCGCAGCGTCCACGTGTCTTTCGCGATCTGCATGACGTCCTCGACTTGAAACTCTTTGACCAGCCCGCCGTTTTGATCGTGCCCGCGAATTTTCATAAACGCCCCGAATTTGCGGTGAACCCAGACATAAACCACCTCGTAACGGCCAGCGACTCCGGCAGGTTTGTCGATGCGGATTTTGTAACATGGCTGCCCGCCGATGTTTTCTTCGCCCTCAAGCTTGGGACTCGGCCAGTAGAGGAAACGCATCGCAAGATCCTCGTAGGTCAAGTCTGTCCCTGCAATTGCAGTCACCAGTTTTTCAGCGGCAAACTTGCGCGTCTTGCCATCCACGATCTCGAACAAATTAAAGTCCGCGTCTCCGATGCGCATGTGGAAAACTTGCCACGGGCCGTTGTTTTCCGAGAACTGAAACTGAATGTCCTCCCCTTTCAAAAACAACACAACAGGTGTGCTACCACTGCCTTTCCGCAGTTTGCCGCTCAAGCCATCGTCAACTTGGGCGAGGGTGGCCGAAATGC
>JBGSLX010000325.1:0-12287 GCA_041740475.1 Akkermansiaceae bacterium
CGTCCGCGTCGGCAGAGTAGAGAAAGATGCCAACGGTGACGTTGGCGCGCCCGGCCGCGTCGGCTCTGCGGAGAAGAAAGCCAACGGTGACGTTGGCGCGCCCGGGATGCGCCTTTGACGCTTGCCGATGGCTGCCCGGACCTATGGATTTCCCCCACACGCTTTGCCCATGACTCTCCCAAAACTCCTGGTTTTCCTCGCGCTGCCGCTCTACATCCTCGATCAGGTGACGAAATTCTGGGTCATCCGGACGTTTCTACCACCTTGGGATGCGCCGGGCGCAAATATCGCGGTGATCGAAAACGTCATGCATTGGGTCCGAGTTCACAACCAGGGCGTCGCTTTCGGATTTGGCAATGGCACGTCTTGGGCTCCGATTGTGTTCCTAGTTGTGCCGTTCATCGCGCTCACGATGATTCGCGTTTTTTGGAAAAAAGGTGTGTTTCAACACCCGACCGCCGTCATTGCGGTGGCCTTATTGGTTTCTGGAATCCTCGGCAATCTCACCGACCGCCTCGTACAGGGCTTCTGGCTCTACCGTTTCAAAGACGAGTCATTCTGGGAGCGCCTGTCTCAAGGTTATGTGGTGGATTTCATCGCCGTGCGGCTGCCGTTTTACGACAAAATCGTGCCTTCCAGCGGCGGTTGGTGGCCTACTTTCAACGTTGCCGACTCCTGCATCTTTATCGCCGCTGGAATGCTATTCATCGGTAGCCTGCTCGATGAGGCGAAGAGGGCCAAACAAGAAGCATCGAGCTCAAAATAGACCGAGCGAAGAACTAGCTACTAAATATGCCGTAGTTTTCGGATTGACGCTACCAGCGGTGTGCCTAGGGTCGCATTCGTCGATTTTCTATATCACTCATGCGTTGCGTCCAATGTGGCTCTTTAAAAGACAAAGTTCTCGATTCGAGGTCGTCGAAAGACGGCACCTCCACGCGTCGGCGGCGCGAATGCCTGAGTTGCGGCTACCGCTACACGACCTACGAGCAAATCGAGCGCACCGAGCTGCGGGTGGTGAAACGCGATGGCACCCGCGAGTCGCTCAACCGCGAGAAGCTGGTGAGCGGCTTGATCAAGGCCTGCGAAAAACGCCCGGTGCCGATGGATCGGCTCGACCGCGCGGTGGAGGAAATTCTCACCGAGCTCCACAAGGACCATCTCAGCGAGGTGCCGTCGCACATCATCGGCGCCAAGGTGATGGACAAACTTCACCAAATCGATCCGGTGGCGTATGTGCGCTACGTTTCGGTTTATCGCCAGTTCGACGACGTCAACGAGTTCATCCAGGAAATCCAAGCTCTGTCGCGGCGTGCCGCACGCGATCCATTCCAACGCCGCTTGTTCAAGGACTAGCCCGCTCGTTCACCTAAATTCAGAAATGAGAACCACGGAATACACGGAACACACAGAAAGTCGGGGACTTGAAATCGAGGTGAGTTCCGTCCATCTCTCAAACTTGATTTTTTCCGTGTCTTCGGTGTCTTCCGTGGTTTGCCGGTCTTCTTATTAGTTTAAAAAATACTCTCGTGATTTCTCTCATCGGCAACCGCCCCGCGCTTCAAATTGGCCGCCACCAAGTGATCGATTACGACACCTCGTGGCTCGATTCCGCGTTGCGTCGGGCGGCACGCGCGGCCGATCATGAGGACTTCCCATTCGTCGATGACATCCGTGGTGGCATCGTGAAATACCTCGAAACCAAATGCCCGCTCAAGCTGCTGCCGCTTGAGGAATTGTATGGGCGGATGCGGCGGATGCTGGTGACCATCGGCTGCCAAAAGATTGCCGAGAATTTACAGCCACTCGCGCCGCCGATCACGCTTTCGCTAGTGCGTGCCGCGCGTGAAGCAGGAAATGGCTACGAACTCGCGTTTTTCGAAATGTTGCGCACCGAGCTGGTCGCGTTGCGCGAAGCCGGTGCTGAGGATCTGCGTTTCACTGGCTTGCGCGAGAGCACACTGATCCTGCGAGGTGCATCCAAGTGGAATTCCCAGTGCCAGCCCCTACTTTCCGAAATTGAGAACTTCTTGCGCAGTTGGGACCGCCAATCATCGCCAGATTCACATGAGCTGCGTCACTTTGCTGGAATCAGCGAGTAGGCTGATTGGAAGCGGCGATTTTGACCCGCTAGCAAACGGTGATGGTTTCCATGCCCAGCAATTGGCCGAGTTTGCGGATTTTTCCTGCGATGTGGCCGACGCCGACCGCGCAATGGTGCGCTGGGCCTTGAACGTTCCAGTCGTTGACGAAGCGGCGAGCACCGATCGGGAAGCGGTAGCGTGAATTGGTGTTGCCGATTTCGAGGATTGGACCCGCGACGGATTCTCCCTCGGCGACGAGGAATTTCAGTCGTCCATCGGCGGTTTGCACGACGCTGAGTAGCGTGACAGGCCCGTGTTTCAACGACATCTCGACGGACAAGCCGCGGCCCACCTTGCCGTGAAACACATCGAGCGGGCGGACCTTGGTTTTTCCTTCCGCGATGGCGATGTGGCCCGGGCCGTCGTGGCCCATCAGCACGATGTCGTCGTTCCAATCGAGCGCGTAGTATTCCGTAAATGAGCCGCCAATGCCGAAGGAATCGAGGATTTTCATGGCTTGCACGTTCTTGATCTCCATCTCGCCAGCGACGGGAATGCCACGCGCGGTGAGCAGCGAGTTACCCAGAATGATCGAGGAAATGGCGTCCTCGTTTTCTGCATTGCCGGTGCCCATGTAATAATATGCGAGCGATCCGAGATCGTGGCGTGCGACGAGTTGATCGAGGGCGACGGAGGTGCGGGCGGCGCGTTCGAGTTCAGCCTGCGAGCAATCCGCCTGAACCTCAAACGTGGCATGGAAATCCGCAACTCGGGCGGAAATTTCCTTGTCGGTCACCTCGCGGCGCAGCGCTGACAGCTCATCGACTTCGACGATTTCCATGTGCCCGCCGAAATGCGCGCAGTGCTGGGTGAGGTCCGAGTAAATGTCCAGCATGCCGCTGTAGTAGTGGCCCATCACGCCGAGGCGGTTGTGAAACATCACGCCAGCGACGCGCGCGGCGTCGATCCAGTCATCGACTTCGTCCCAGCACTCGGGATCGTCGTGGAGTCTGCCGGTGATTTGATGGAAGTCGATGCGTGCGCGGTTGAAGACGTTGGCGATTTCCGGGACGGGGCAAGCGCCGCAGTGGGCGAGCCACTCACCGGTCATTTTCGTGCGGTCGCCCATCCGGTTGAAGGTGGCATAGTCGAGCGCGGCTTCGGGCGAGAGATTGAGAATAATCACCGGAACTTTTGCCCGCTGGACCACCGGCAGCACGGTGGATGACAGCGCATAGGTGGTGACGTGCAGGAAAATGAGGTCCACGTCCTCGCGGCGGAAGGCGTGACCGGCCTCGAAGGCTTTGGGGACGGTATCGACGAGTCCGAGATTGACGATTTCCACACCCTCGCGCGCGAGTTTGGAATGGACGGTGGCGAGATAGCCTTCGAGTCGTTCTTTGAGTCCGGGAAATTGCGGCCAGTAAGTATCAAGGCCGATCCCGAAAAGTCCGATGCGAGTGGTCGTTTTCATGGGTGGCGGCATTTCTCGAAAAATCACCGCAGAAACGCCTCATGCAGGCCGCCGTCCACGGTGATGATTTGGCCGGTGGTTTTGCTGAGTCTTTGGCTGACGAGTAGGAAGTAAGCCTCCGCTTGGTCGGCGGGGGTGATCGGGGCCTTGGTCAGGGTGCGGTCGGCGTAGAACTGGGCGAGTTTTTTCACCAGAGACTCCGTTTCCTCGTCCTCGGAATAGGGGATTTGATACTTCGCGAGCGAGCCGATCACGCGGTCGCGGGGAAACATCGAGCTGCCTTGCACCACGGTCGCGGGAGCCACGCCATTCACGCGGACCAGCGGCGCGAGTTCGATGGCGAGTTCGCGCACGAGGTGATTGGCCGCTGCTTTGCTGGTGTCGTAGGCCAAGCTGCCTTTTTTGGCGACGGCTGCGTTGGCACTGGTGGTCAGCACCAGCGTGCCGCGCAGCGCCTGATCGCGCCAAGTTTTGTAGGCTTCGTCCGCCACGAGGTAGCTGCCGGTGACATTGATGCCAAAGGTCAGCGCCCATTTGTCGTCTGGGATATGGCCAGTGGTGTCGCTGGGGACGAAAATTCCCGCCGTGACCTCGATCGCATCGAAGCCACCATAAGCCAGCGCGACCTGATCGAGCGCGGCGCGGATACTGGCGCGGTCGGTGATGTTTGCCGCGAGGCCGATGGCGGGTCCGCAGCCACTAATGCCGCTGCCCGCCACGCCGATGCCTTGGCCGTATTGGTCGGTGATTTCCTTGGCCGTCGCCTCAGCCGCCTCTGCATTGAGATCCACGCAAACGAGGTGCGCACCCTCGCGAGCCAAACGGTGCGCCACCTCGCGACCGATGCCGCTGCCCGCGCCGATCACGACGTGGACTTGGCGAGCCAGCTCTTTCTCGGCGGGCATGCGCTGGAGTTTCGCCTCTTCCAGCAGCCAATACTCGATATCGAACGCTTCTTGCTGCGGCAGCGCGACGTAGCGGTCGATCGCTTCCGCGCCGCGCATCACTTCCACCGCGCAGTTGTAAAACTCCGCCGTTACGCGGGATTCGCTCTTGTCCTTGCCCCAAGCGATCATGCCCAGGCCGGGAATCAGAAACACCGTCGGATTTGCATCGCGCATCGCCGGGGAATTCGCGTGGCGGCAGCGCTGGTAGTAGTCGGCATAATCGGCGCGGTATTTTTCCAGCCCCGCCGCGAGTTTCGTCCGCAGTGCCGCGATGTCCTCGCTCTGTGGATTCCAATCGACATACAGCGGCTTGATTTTCGTGCGCAGGAAATGGTCCGGACACGAAGTGCCCAGCTCGGCGAGGCGCGCGGCGTCTTGGCTATTCACGAAACGCAGGATTTTTTCGTCGTCCTGCACCGTGCCGATCAGGCGTTGTTTCTGCGAAACTTGGCCGCGCAACCACGGCAGAAGCTCGGCGAGAACTTGCTGGCGGTCCTCGCGTGGCTGGAACTTCGCTCCGCCAAATGCCGCCGCGTCGCCGCCTTTTGCCTGATACTTTTCCTCGATGAACGCCGCTGCTTTTTCGATGAAATCCAGCGTGTGCGTGTAACAAACGAGCGGGTCGTCATCCCACGAAATGAAGCCGTGCTGGCCCATCATGATCGCTTTCACCGCAGGATTCGCCTGAGAAATTTCCTGCATCGCCAGTCCCAGCTCGAAGCCCGGGCGCATCCAGCCGACGTAGGCCATTTCGTCGCCGAAAATTTCGCGTGTCAGTTCTTCGCAGCGTTCGCTGGCGGCGATGGCGATGATCGCGTTCGGGTGCATGTGGTCCACGTGCCGTCCCGGCAAAAAGCTGTGCAGCGGCGTATCGATCGAGGATGGCCGTGGGTTCAGATTGAAAGTGGTGTGCGGATACATGCCGACCATGTCGTCCTCGGCTTGGGACTTGAGCCCCTTGTCCTGACGCGCGGCGTAAACCCGCTGGAGGTCGATCAGCTTGGACTGATAGAGCGATGAAAAATTTTCCCGCTTGGAAGTCCGGAGGTCGCCGCCCGAGCCCTTGACCCACAACACTGCGGTGGATTCGCCAGTCAATGGATCGCTCTCGTCGATTTTCGAGGAAGTATTGCCGCCGCCGGTATTGGTCACGCGCTGGTCGGAGCCGAGCAGATTGGAGCGATAGACGAGCAGTTCCACCGGATCGAGCGTGGTGGCCGTGGCGGCGTCCCAGAGGTGATTCACGTGGTGGTATGACATCGGAGTGGTGTGGGTGAGTGGTTTTGTGCGGCGAATGACGATTCTGCGTTTCGCTGTGTTTGTTTTTGATATTTTTTGTTTGATCCGAGCAAGCAAAATGATTCAAATCCAAAAACAACATCACCGAACCCATGTTACGACTTGACCGCCACCGCCGTTTGCTCGACCTGATCGAGGGAAATGGCAGTGTGCGCACTGCGGAAGCCGCGCGGGAGCTGGGGGTGACGGAGGAGACGGTGCGGCGAGATTTCGAGAAACTTGAAGCCGAGGGTGCCTTGCAGCGCTCGCACGGCGGCGCGGTGAAACATGCGGCGGCGCGGCAGGAGCATCCCACCTCAGCGCGGGCCAATCAGAACATCGCGGAAAAACGCCTCATCGCAGCGGCGGCGGTGGCCAGGATTCGCCCCGGGCAGACGATTTTGTTCGATGCCAGCACCACCGCCTTGGAAGTCGCGCAATTGTTGCCGGACCAGCCGCTGCACGTGCTGACCCACGCGCTGCCGACCGCGCTGGCGCTCGCCGAGAAACCCGCCATCCAAGTGACTTTGCTCGGCGGAAGCATGCTTCGGAACTCGCTTTCCTGCACCGGCTGGGCGGCGGAAGCGATGATCGAGGCGACCCACATCGACTGCGCTTACCTGTCCTGCACCGGAATCGACGCACTGCGAGGCGCGAGTGAGGTTTCGGAAGATCAGGCTCGGTTGAAAAAGTGGATCATCCGCTACGCCGAAGAAATTTGCCTGCTGGCGGACGATTCAAAAGTAGGCTTGCGCTCCAATCACTACTTCGCCCATCCGTCAGAAATCGGACGCTGGATCACCAACCGCACACCGAGCGCAGAGGTCGCGCAGGCATTTTCCGCCGCCGGAACCGTCATCGAAACCGCCGAAAAATGAGTGCTTCATCGTCAAAATCGACCACTCACCTCGCTGTGGATCTCGGCGCGGGCAGTGGCCGTGTGATGGCCGGGCACTTCGATGGCAGCCAGCTCCGCCTCGATGAAGTGCATCGTTTCGCCAGCGACGGCATTTCCCTGCCGACTGGCTGGCATTGGAACGCCCCGCAAATTTTTACCGACATCAAGCTCGGCCTGCGCGAGGCGCGGCGACGCCATGGCGACTCCATCGTTTCGCTCGCGGTGGACACTTGGGGCGTGGATTACGCGCTGCTGGACCGCCGTGGCCGCCTGCTCGGACTGCCGTGGATGTATCGCGACGCCCGCACGGACGGCATGATCGAGGAAGCCTGCCGCTTGGTTTCTCAGGCGGAAATTGATCAGCGCACCGGGATTCAGTTCATGTTTTTCAACACGCTGTTCCAGCTTCTGGCGGAAAAGCGTGACCATCCAGAAGTGCTCGCGGTGGCGGAACAAATGCTCTTCATGCCGGATCTGATGAGCTATTGGCTGAGCGGCGAGCGTGTCTGCGAGCGCACGATTGCCAGCACCTCGCAGCTTCTTGCGGTCGGCACGGCGCAATGGGATCACGAGTTGATCGCCAAGCTCGGGCTGCCGATCCGGCTGTTCGCAGAAATCACCGAGCCGGGCCAAAAAATCGGCACGCTGCTCGCATCGGTCGCGCAGGAAACGGGATTGTCGGGGATCGCTGTCACCACTTGCGGCGGTCACGACACCGCATCCGCCGTCGCCGGAGTGCCCGCCACCACGCCGCAACCGTTGTTTTTGAGCTCCGGCACGTGGTCGCTGCTCGGGCGGGAATTGGCGGCTCCATTGGTGAATGCTGAAACATTTGCCGCCGGTTTCTCCAATGAACAAGGGCTGAACGGCACCACGCGTTTCCTGAAAAACGTCGCCGGCATGTGGCTGTTGCAGGAATGCAAACGCCAGTGGAGCGCCGATGGAACCGATGCCGACTTCGCGACTCTGGTGCTCGAAGCCGAGTCCGCCACAGCGACGATGTGGCTCAATCCCGACGCCTCAGACTTCGCAAAACCCTGCGACATGCCCGCCGCGATCCGCGCCTACGCGCAAAAAACTGGCCAGCGCGCACCGTCCACACGCGGCGAATTCACCCGCTCGATCCTCGAAAGCCTCGCCATCCGCTACCGCATCTTGCTGGCAACGATGCGCTCGTGGATGCCGGATTTTCCCGACACCCTCCACGTCGTCGGCGGCGGCTCGCAAAATGCCTTGCTCAACCAAATGACGGCCGATGCCACCGGCTTGGTCGTCGTCGCCGGTCCAGTCGAGTCCACTGCTGCCGGTAACATCCTCGCTCAGCTCATGGCGACCGGTCACATCCACTCACTCGAACAAGGCCGCGCCATCATCCGCGCATCGTTCGAGCCGAAAATTTTCCATCCCCGCCCCGACCCGCGCTGGGACGCTCTCGCCGTTACATTTTCCAACCTGCCCCAATGACCAAACTCCTCGATTCTCTCATTTGGCTTTCGCACGAAATCGGTCGCGAAGAACGACAGCTCGCCATCCTCGGCGAGGGCAACACCAGCGCAGATGCCGATGACGGCACCTTCTGGGTCAAGGCATCCGGCGGGAATCTCGCCACTTTGGACGCCGCCGGACTCACTCGGGTGCGCTTCGAGCCGATCATGCAGGCCATTGATGACACCACTCTCGACGATTCTGGCGTGCGGGATGTGCTGCTCGCCTCGCGCGTCGATCCGGAATCGCGCTTGCCCTCGGTGGAAACGTTCATGCACGCCGTCTGTCTGCAAGACGCCGGGGCGAAATGGATCGGCCACTGCCATCCCGTCTCGGTGCTGCAAATTCTCTGCTCGAAACTGGGTGCGGCACCGTTTCTTCAGCACGTGTTCCCAGACGAAATCGTCGTCTGCGGGCGCCATCTCGCGGTCGTGCCCTACATCGATCCCGGCATCGAGCTGGCGCGTTGCGTGCGGGCCGAGCTCCGCCGTTTCCGCGAAACCCACGCCGAATCGCCAAAAGTCATTCTGCTGGTCAATCACGGTCCCGTCGCGCTCGGCCAATCCGAGCGCGAGGTGCTCAATATCCTGCTCATGCTCGACAAGTGGGCGCGCGTGTTGATCGGCACCCGCGCGTTCGATGGCCCGCAGTTTCTTCCCGATGCCACTTCATCACGCATCGACTCCCGACCCGACGAACATTACCGCCGTGCGCAAATCGCCGCTCTAGCCACAAGCACCCAACTACCATGAACAATCCCGTCTTCACCCACCTGCCGAAAATCGGCATCCGCCCGACCATTGATGGCCGCCTCGGCGGCGTGCGCGAGTCGCTCGAAGATCAAACCATGAACATGGCGCGAGCCACCGCAGAGCTCATTTCATCCACCTTGCGCTACCCCACAGGCGAACCCGTCGAGTGCGTCATCGCGGATTCCTGCATCGGTGGAGTCGCCGAGGCCGCCGCCTGTGCGGAGAAATTTCGCCGGGAAAACGTCGGGGTTTCACTCACCGTCACGCCGTGCTGGTGCTACGGCTCGGAGACCATGGACGCCGACCCGCTGGTGCCAAAAGCGATCTGGGGCTTCAACGGCACCGAGCGCCCGGGAGCGGTTTATTTGGCGGCGGTCCTCGCAGGTCACACCCAAAAAGGCCTGCCCGCTTTTGGCATCTACGGACGCGACGTGATGGAATCCTCCGACACCACCATCCCGACAGACGTCGCGGAAAAAATCCTGCGTTTCGTGCGCGCAGGCCTCGCCGTCTCGACGATGCGTGGCCGCGCCTACCTTGCGATGGGCGGCACCTCGATGGGAATCGCAGGTTCCATTGTGAACCCCGCGCTTTTCGAGCAGCACCTCGGCATGCGCGTGGAGTCGGTGGACATGACTGAGTTTATCCGCCGCATCGAGCGTGGCATTTACGATCACGAGGAATTCCAGCGCGCGCTGGTCTGGGTCAAGGCTCATTGCCAAGAAGGAAAAGACTGGAACAGCCCGGAAAACACCCGTTCTCGCGCCGAACTGGACGCCGAATGGGAAACATCCATCAAGTGCACGCTGATCGCCCGCGACCTGATGATCGGCAATCCGAAGTTGAAAGAAGCGGGTTTCGGCGAAGAGGCGCAGGGCCATTTTGCCATTGCTTCGGGTTTCCAAGGGCAGCGCCAATGGACCGACCACATGCCAAATGGCGACTTCCTCGAAGCCATTCTCTGTACCTCCTTCGATTGGGATGGCCGCCGTGCGCCCTTTATCGTGGCCACGGAAAATGACGCGCTCAACGGCATCACCATGTTGTTCGGACACTTGCTCACCAACACCGCGCAGATTTTCGCCGATCTCCGCACTTATTGGAGTCCGGATGCGGTGCGCCGCGTGACCGGCCACACCCTGACCGGTGCGGCTGCGGATGGTTTGCTGCATTTGATCAATTCCGGCCCCGCTGCGCTCGATGGTTCTGGCCAGCAAACCGACGCCTCTGGCCAGCCGACGATGAAGCCATTCTGGGAAATCACCGACGCCGAAGTCGCCGCCTGCCTCAATGCGACCACTTGGCACCCTTCGATCAGCGAATATTTTCCCGGCGGCGGCTGGAGCACCCGCTACGTCACGCGCGGCGGTATGCCAGCCACGATTTACCGGCTCAACATGGTCGATGGCCTCGGCCCGGTCCTGCAAATCGCCGAGGGTGAAACGGTCGAGCTGCCCGAAGATGCGCATCGCTTGCTCGAAGAACGCACCAATCCGACTTGGCCGACCACTTGGTTCGCGCCGCGCCTGACCGGTAGCGGAGCCTTCCGCGACACCTACTCGGTCATGAATCACTGGGGAGCAAACCACTGCGTCATGAGCGCCGGACACATCGGCGCGGACTTGGTCACGCTCGCCGCGCAGCTCCGCATCCCGGTTTACATGCACAACATCGCGGAAGATCGAATTTTCCGCCCGAGCGCGTGGGCTGCATTTGGCACGGATGAACTCACGGGTGCTGACTTCCGGGCCTGCGCCAATTTCGGCCCGCTCTACGGCACCCGCCGCGTCTAAAAACCGCCACCACCCGCCATGAACCCACCCGTTTCCAAGCCCGACGTCATCCTGATCGGCAGCGGCATCATGTCCGCCAATCTCGGAGCGCTGCTGAAAAACCTCGATCCTTCGCTGAAAATCCAAGTTTACGAAGTGACGGATGAGCTCGCCCAAGAAGCATCGAACGGCTGGAACAACGCGGGCACCGGACACGCGGGCATTTGTGAGCTGAGTTACACGCCATTTCGCGAGCCGGATGGCTCGGTGAAGGTGGAAAATGCGGTGAAAATCTTCGAGCAATTCGAGCAAAGTCGCTTGTTCTGGAGTCACGCGGTGGCCAGCGGGATGGCGGGCGACCCACGCGGATTCATCAATCCCGTGCCGCACCTCAGTTTCGTCCACGGCCAAGAACAAGTGGATTTCCTGCGCGCACGCCACGCCGGCATGTCCGCCCACCACTTTTTCCGCTCGATGGAATTCTCGGTGGACCGCCCGACCATCGGCTCGTGGGCACCGTTGTTGCTCGAAGGACGCGGCAGCGAACCGATCGCCGCGACGAAAATGGACAACGGCACGGATGTGAACTTCGGCCAAATCGCGCGCGAACTGCTCGGCTGGCTGGGCCGCCAAGACGGCTGCGCCATCGCCAGCCGCCACCGCGTCACCGACCTCACCCGCACGAGCGATGGCTGGAAAGTCACAGCGCGGAATCTCGCCACCGGAGAAACGCATAGCTCGCAGGCAAAGTTCGTCTTCGTCGGCGCGGGCGGCGGCAGTTTGCCACTGCTGCAAAAGGCGAAAATCCCCGAAGCCAGCGGCCTCGGCGGGTTTCCCATCGGCGGCCAATGGCTGATTTGCGACAACCCGGAAATCGTCGCTCGCCATCAAGCGAAGGTGTATGGCCAAGCGCTCGAAGCCGCGCCGACGATGGCCGTGCCTCACCTCGATACCCGCATTCTCGATGGCAAAAAGACGCTTCTTTTCGGCCCATTCGCCGCATGGACCACCAAGTTTCTCCACCGCGAGGGCTCGTTGCTCGACCTGCCGCTCTCGGTGAAACCGGACAATCTCGCCACCTTGATCAAGATCGGTCTCACCAACTTCGACCTCGTGCGCTACCTCGTCCAGCAAGGCACCCAGAGCATGGCCGACCGCATGAAAGTGCTGCACGTTTTTTATCCTGATGCGCGCGCCGCAGACTGGCGACTCATTGATGCGGGCATCCGGGTGCAAGCGATCAAAAAAACCGACGGCCAAGCGGGCATCGTGCACTACGGCACGGAGGTCATCACCGATTCGACGCGCACCTTGTCCGCGCTGCTCGGTGCCTCGCCCGGCGCATCGGTCTGCGTCCACATCGTGCTGGAAGTGATCAAACTGTGTTTCCCCGCGCTGCTCCATCGCCCCGAAGTGCGCGCCCGCCTCACGACCATGATCCCGACTTGGGAAACCGACATCAAACTCCCAGCAAACGCCTCATTTTTCCAACAACACCACGACCAAGCCAGCGAAGTGCTCGGGCTGGGAGTTTCCTAACTGGAGCGCGGAATTCATTCCGCTTCTTCGGCTCATAAAGATGCGGAATGAATTCCGC
>JBGSLX010000326.1:0-3961 GCA_041740475.1 Akkermansiaceae bacterium
GAGCGCACCGATCCCGACTCGATCCGCGACGTGCAGGTCTTCAGTTCGGCGACCGCTTCGTTTGTACCGATTCGCCAAGTGGTTTCGGATTTCACGCCAGAAACCGAGGACCCGATCATGATGCGCCGCAACCGCCAGAACACGATCACGGTGCATGCCGATCCGATGTCGGGACTGCCTCGCGCCTTGTTTGAGCGCGTCCGCCCGGAGATCGAAGCGCTGCCGCTGCCGCCCGGCTACAAGCTGGAATGGGGTGGGGAATACGAAGATTCAGGTCGCGCGCAAGCCGCGCTCGCGGGCACACTGCCGATCTTCCTGCTGATGATGGTGCTGATCGTTCTCACGCTTTTCAATTCGATCAAAACGACGCTGATCATCTGGATCACCGTTCCCTTCGCGCTGATTGGCATCGTGGCGGGTCTGCTGGTGGCCGGACAGCCGTTCGGCTTCATGGCGCTGCTCGGAGCTCTCAGTCTTTCCGGCATGCTGATCAAAAACAGCATCGTGCTGATCGATGAAATCCGGCTGCAAATCAATTCCGGCAAAGCACCATGGGCCGCCGTTACGGAGGCGTCCGTCAGCCGCGTCCGCCCAGTCTCGATGGCCGCTCTGACCACCGTGCTCGGGTTGATTCCGCTGTTGTTCGATGCCTTTTTCGTCGCGATGGCCGTCACCGTGATGGCTGGCCTGCTCTTCGCCACCGTGCTCACACTGATCGTCGTGCCAGTCCTTTACGTGATTTTCTACCGTTACACGCCAGAAACCCCGCCCATCGAGACATCAGCGGCATGAGCGCCGACGGATTGCGTTTCAATCGTTTTTCAAAACGATGCGGTGGCGTGCTTTTCCGGCGCGCAAGTGGTCGAGCGCGGCATTGACCTCGGACATCGGAAAAACTTCTGTCATCGGAGCGATGCGGTGACGTGCGCAGAATTCCAGCATCGTCGCTACGGTCGCAGGCGATCCGAGCGGCGAGCCGGAAACAGACTTGCGGCCACCGATCAACGTGAACGCATGCACCGGGACGGGCTCAAGCACCGCTCCGACAAAATGCAGCCTGCCATCTGGAGCCAACGCAGCAAAATAGGCGTCCCAATTCAGCGCGACGTTTGCCGTGACCAAAATGAAATCCAGCGAACCCGCGACTTTGGCGAGTGCTGCGGAATCGGTGCTCGATACCACGTGATGTGCGCCGAGTTCGCGCGCGTCATCCGCTTTGGCAGGATTGGAGCTAAAGGCAGTCACCTCGCAGCCCCACTTGTTGAGAAATTGCAATGCAAGGTGCCCAAGACCGCCAATCCCGACCACGCCCACCCGATCTGTCGGCTTGACGCCGAAATCCGCAATCGGCCCGAAAACCGTGATGCCACCACAAAAAAGCGGTCCAGCACTCGCTGGATCAAGGGTTTCAGGGAGTTTGATCGCCCATTCCCAATCCACCCGAACGCGATCCGCGAATCCGCCGTGACGTCCCACAATGATTTGCTCCGCATTTCCACAAAGCTGATGTCTGCCCGACAAACACGGCTGGCAAGCCATGCAACTGCCTGAAAACCAACCGAGTCCCACGCGGTCGCCCACATTCAGTCCTTTCACTTGCTCGCCTACCTCTTCAATGATGCCGACCACTTCGTGCCCGGGAACCAAGGGAAAGCGGGAGTTTCCCCATGAATTATCGATCATCGAGACGTCCGAGTGGCAAATCCCGCAGGACTCCACCTTCACCTGCACCTGATCCGGCCTCAGTTCTCCGGCATCAAATTCGATTCGTTCTAGTTTCGCGCCCGCTTTCGGTGCCGCCCATCCGTTGAAATTGGTAATCACAGGCACACACATAGCGGACTCATGTAGCTTAGCAAATCGGCAAATCGGCGAAGTAGGGTAAGATCGATAAAATATCCTGCTTCGTCTGTTGTCAGACTCGGGCCGCATTGTTATGAGTTTCGCAATTATGTCCCGTGGTATGCCGCAACTCGAATTTCGCTGGCCTAGTTGGTTGCGCAGCCAGACTCCGCCGACTTCTGCACCCACTCGTCCGCTCAAGGATGATGAAGGCCTCACCGCGTGGTGTATGGAAGCTGCGGCTGGCCTCGAACTGCCGGAACTTGCGCGAAAGGTGCGCGTTTTTTGGAATCCACGCATGCGCACGACCGCTGGCCGCGCTTGGTGGCCAGACCGCAGCATCGAGCTCAATCCCAAACTTCACCAATGCGCACCCGATGAAACATGGCGTACTCTGAAACACGAGCTCGCACACCTCGTCGCCTACGAGCGCTGCGGACGCCGTCGGATCGATCCACACGGTGGCGAGTGGCGCAATGCATGCGCCGATCTCGGCATACCGGACGAGCAACCGTTCCACACGCTGCCTTTCAAGCGACGCCGCATGAAGCGGAATCACGCCTATTCCTGTCCGCATTGCGCGGCGACGGTGCTCCGCGTGAAACCCATCCAGCGCGCTGTCGCTTGTTACGAATGCTGCCGAAAACACAATGGCGGCGTTTACCACGACCGCTTCCGGCTGATCAAACAGAAGACTCTGTGACCCAACCGAGGCTTTAAAATTGAGTAAATCCCCCGTATTTCCGCCCAAATTCCTGAAATTGAAACTTTGGACTTGCATGCTCCTGCTCAGATTCTAAGAACCGCGCCCCGAATTATGGCTAAGAAAAGTTGGATCGCCCGCAACGACCGCAAAAAACAAACTGTCGATCAATACGCCGAGCTGCGCCGCAAGCTCAAGGAACAAAAAGACTATGTCGGTCTTTCTATGCTCCCGCGTGATGCAAGTCCGACTCGCCTCGTCAATCGCTGTGAAATTACCGGTCGCCGTCGCGCATTTCTGCGTCGCTTCCGTCTTTCGCGTATCACATTCCGTGAGTTGGCATCCGCAGGCATGATTCCGGGTGTCACCAAGTCGAGCTGGTAATCTGGCACGCAATCCGCTCATTTTCAGGCGCAGGGTGGAAATTTCCCGTCCTGCGCCTTTCACATGCCAATCTACGAATACGTTTCCGAAGACCCCGATGATCCCGAGCATTCGTGCCGGGTCTGTGCGCGCGGCTTCGAACTCAGGCGCCCTGTGGACCGCGCGCCTTTGGAGCGCTGCCCACTGTGCAAGCACCCGGTCAAGAAGGTCATTTCCCGCATTAACACGCCGCAAGTCACCAAGCCGCTCTCAGTGAGTGATGCCAAAAAGGCTGGCTTCACCATTCTCGAAAGACGCGATCAGGGCGTTTACGAAAAACTCTGATCCCCCTCTTCGATGCCAGATTTTTTAGACAGCCTTTTGTTAATTGCCTCCGCCTCGTCAACGCTGGAGACGGAGTTTCCCTCGCTCGGTAAGACTCTGCTCTACACAGCGGGCATCACTTTCTTCCTGCTGCTGAACGCCTTTTTCGTCGCCTCGGAGTTCGCCATTGTGAAGGTGCGTCCGAGCCAGCTCGAGACTGAGGGTGCTGCCGACGCCGCGAAACTCAAAATCCCGCTCCATGTGGTGAACCATCTGGACGGCTATCTTTCCGCCTGTCAGCTCGGCATCACAATCGCATCGTTGGCACTCGGATTTCTCGGCGAGCCGTTTGTGGAGGCTTTGATTGCGCCATTGTTGATCAAAACAGGCATCTCAGATTGGTGGGTGAAGCTCATTTCTTTCACGCTAGCGATCGCTTCTTTCACCTTCCTGCACGTGGTGATCGGCGAGCTAATGCCGAAGTCGATAGCGATCCGCCGCTCAGTTTCTACCACGCTCTTGCTTGCGGCTCCGCTGCACGGCTTCTACCGAGCGGCCAATTGGGCGATCGTGGTACTCAACGGCTCCGCAAACAAACTGCTGCAGGTGTTTTTTAACATGGATCCAGTCAGAGAAAGCGAGCAGGGCCACTCGGCAGCCGAACTCGCGGTGCTCGTCACCCAAAGCGGTGCGTCACAGGAAGTCACCGATACCGAGCGCGAAATTCTC